>NZ_JAXWCK010000030.1:0-39534 GCF_037349415.1 Anthropogastromicrobium sp. | reverse complement strand
AACGTTTTAAGTTATAAGAAAGATAAAAATTGTATAGATACCGACAGGTTCCAATTGTCTTATTGATCTTCGTTATTTGCTCCGGTGTAGGATTGATTTCCGTCTTGAAGCTCTTTAGCAAGTCCCTCATCTCCTTCTATTTGTTTTTTATACTTACGAAGTCCATACAATCTACAAGAAAACACATGAAGAATGGAAACTATATCCTGTACAAGCTCCTCTTGCGGTGATAATGATTCATTATTTACTACCACAATTGTTGCATTAAATTTCGCACAGAATTTTTCAAACCAATCATATCCAAAGCGAACAAAACGGTCTCTATGCGTTATCACAATTGTTTTGATTTTTTGTTCCATCACCTCATCCAATAATTCATTCCATTTCTTGCGGTTGTAATTAAGACCACTTCCATATTCTTCTATGCATTGATCTACAATCATGCCTCTTGCATTGCAAAACTGCCGTAAAAATGCGGTTTGGTTTTGTAAATCATCCTTTTGATTTTTTGTAGACACTCTGGCATAAAGAACAACTTTGCGTGCATCATCTTCTGTTATCCCTTTAAATTCAAGATACTGTTTGTAAGTATAATAACGCCTATTGGTTGGTGTACGATTTGCTGTAAGTGTTCCTTCTCGATCCCACCGCTGTAAGGTCTTAACGGAAACACCCAACAGCTCTGCAAATTCCTTTGGTTTGTAATTTGTAATGTTTGATGTATTCATAATGCCTCCTTTGAGGATATTTAAACACATTAAAGCATTATTGTCAATAGATTTGATTACATATTGTATTCTCCTTTCTACCGTATTCTCCAATAGCAAACGATATCCCATAAGCTTGTTCTAAATTTTCCTGACACAAAATATTTTTCGTATCTCCCCACAAAACAAAAGAAGTATGTAAAAGCTCATTATCTGGCAAAAATAAAAGTGTCTTATCTGCTATCATAAGCGCATGCTCTGGTCTGTGCGTGATAAATAAAACCTGTTTATTGTCTGTCTTGCATAATTCCTTTATCAGCTGCATTAACTGTGCTGTGTGACGTAAATCAAGTCCACTCTCAGGCTCATCCATAATTAAAAGTGATGGCGATGCGACAAGTGCTCGTGCAAGCTTTACAAGCTGCTGCTGTCCTGCACTAAGTTTATCATACGAGTATTCAGAAAATTCAAGCATTCCAACACGCTCTAGCGCTGCCTCTGCCATTTTTCTATCATTACTATCTGGCTGCGCAAAAAGTGATTTGTATGGATTGCGTCCAATAAGCACCATATCTAACACAGAATATGGCACACTTGTCGATTTTTGAGGCACATATGCCATTTTTCTCCACAGCTGTCTGTCTTTAATATTTCTCATATCAACACCATCTAAAAATGCGCCTCCGCCGCACCATGGTATAAGCTTCATCAGACTCTTTACAAATGTTGTTTTACCGCAGCCATTTTGTCCGAGAATAGCTGTAACCATTCCCGGCTCACTCGCCATATTTATATTTGATGACAACACTTGTTTTTTGTAGCCAATTGAAGCGTCTTTTACCTCTAACTTCATCCGCGAAGCCCTCCATTTTTAGCAAGCAGAATTAAAAAAAGTGGCGCTCCAATCAAACTTGTAAGGATCGCTGCCGGAATTTCTGATGCTGTAATACAGCGCGATGCCGTGTCCGTAATAAGTAAAAACAATGCACCATATACTATCGAAGACGGAATTACATCTTTGTTGCTTCCGCCATAAATCATTCGGCAAAAATGTGGAATCAAAAGACCAATCCAGCCAATCTGTCCGCACATAGAGACGACTGCTGCTGTGATTGCTGATGAAGCTGCCACCGTCATAAAGCGAAAACCGTGCACTGATATTCCAAAGCTTTTCACCTCTTCCTCGCTTAGCATCAATGCATCCAGCTTCCACCTGAAAAGCAGAAGAATCACAATTCCTGCTAAAATCCAGCATGCACCAGATAAAAGTAATGGCCAGCTCATATTTTTCAAGCTGCCCAAAAGCCAATATGTAATTGACGGAAGCTCATCCTGTGGATCTGCCACATACTTTGCAAATGATACCATTGATGAGAAAAATGAACCAATAATCATACCAGAAAGCACAAGACGAAGTGTTCTGTTCTCACCGCCAGTTCCTGCAAATAAATAAACAAGACATACAGAAAATAGTCCGCAAAAAAGTGCACTGCTTTGTATTCCTGTCCTCCCAGCTCCCATTAAAATGGCTGCCACCGCACCAAATGATGCTGCATTTCCAACGCCAAGCGTATCAGGTGTAGCAAGTGGATTGGCAAATACTGCCTGAAACCCTGCTCCTGCTACCGCAAGACCTGCTCCGCACAAAAGAGCACCAAATATACGTGGTACACGCACGAAGCAAACCACATGACGCATAGTATCGCTCACTGTATCAGAAGCAGTAAACAAATCACAAATGGCACGAAGCACATCATATGGTGCAATTGCATAACGCCCCATTCCCAAAGAAACAGCACATGCGACAAGGGTTATCACCCCTGCCGCAATACTGCGCCTTGTATTCCATTTTCTTTTTTTATTTGCTGCTTCCATATCCATTTGCCGCATCTGCTGACGGTGTATACATTTGTGCGACCTGATCATCAGTCAACTCAATGTTATACACTTCCTTATAATAATTCTCGACTTCCTCAGTCATATCAACATCCTCAAACAGATCAGGATAAACTGTCTTTGCAAGCCACATAAGCGTCATAGGAGTATCTGCACCTGGTGTAAAGCTTCTGTAGGCGCCAAGCGGCATCTTGTAAACCTGCTCATTTTTTACAGCACTAACGCTGCTCCAGTCATTATCACCGATTGTATTATTGTAAAGATCTTCCGGCATTGCCTTTGTGAAATTGCTGATGAAGATAATTTCTGGATCCCAACTGTAGACCTGCTCCATATTGACAGATGCATTTGAACGCTCTGCCTCAATTTCCTCGCCTACATTTACTGCATTTATTGCATCACACCAGTACTGTCCCCAGAAATTTTTTCCAGAAGTTACAAGTGCAGTGTCACTATAGTTAAATAAGAAAAATACATTCTTTTTCTCTTCATCTTTAAGCTCATCTGTCTTGTCCTGAATTTCTTCTTCTACTTTTTCACCGTATTCCTTGGCAGCTTCTGCTTTTTCTTTTTCCTCTGGGAAAATGTCTGCTAAAAGATCCATCCATGCATCAAATGTATCTGCTGCATTGTAATCCCACTTGGTAACAGAAACTGCAACTGCTGTCAAACCTGCTGATGCAAGAGATTCGCCAAGCTCCTTATTCTGCGCATTATAAAAAACAAGATCTGGCTCTAATGCTAATAAGCTCTCAATATTAAGCTCATTATTTTCAAAAAATGAAGTATCTGCATCAAGAATTTCTGGGTACAGCTCACCAAGAAGACCTGCCTTTGCGGCACTCATGCTGACTGGACTGATTCCAACAAGCTTTTCTGCGCTATCTAAATATAGTGACAATACAGATGGCAGCGGAAGCGTATCAGTCACAACAATTCTGTTTATTTCCTCTGGAAGTGTAACCTCATTGCCTGCATGATCAATGATTGTGCGCTCGCCATCGTCTTTCGCTGATGCCTCTTTCGAAATACTCTCTGTGTTTGCTTTAGAAGTACTCTCCTCTTTTTCCTTCGCTGCAAACACAGGTGTTGCAGAAAGCGTAGCTGCAAATACTAACACTGCTGCCGTCAAATTTCTTTTTGTTTTCCTCATCAATTTCTCTCCTCCAAATCAAAAAACTTGCATATTCATATTTATTATAGTTTCTTGCTCTTCATTATAAAGTGCATCATAAAAAAATGCAATTATGTTATTGAAAAAATTACTCTTTTTTGCCCCACTTTACAAATGTCGTGGACGGTGCTACAATCAAAACACAGCAGTATACATTACGCAGAAAGAAGGGTTTTATTATGAATCATGATATTACAAACGAAGTTCTTGCTGAATTTTCCACTGCATTTTCGTCGAATCCAGTTAATCGCATTGCTATGAATGCTGTTACCTCTGCCGGATTACTGGCAGCATCTAAAAATCCAATAGCACAGCGTGAAAGCCGCCACTCCTACTCTATTTCTCTTGAGCAGGGTGAAATTACAAACCAGAAGCAAAGCGGCCGCTGCTGGATGTTTGCAGCACTTAATACTTTTCGCTTTGAGGTAATGAAAAATTTAAATTTAAAGACTTTTGAGCTGTCTCAAAACTATACGCTTTTCTACGACAAGCTCGAAAAATCTAACTATTTCCTTGAAAGTATTCTTGAGACACTCGATGAACCAACACAGGGACGTCTTATCTCCTTCCTTTTGTCTGCTCCGCTTGGTGATGGCGGACAGTGGGATATGCTGTGCAATCTTGTCCGCAAATATGGTGTTGTTCCAAAGGAAGCAATGCCTGAAACAGTTTCCTCATCTGCTACACGTGAAATGACATCTGCCCTGACAAGAAAGCTTCGTGAGGATGCATGCCGTCTGCGCAAGGCTTACGCCGATGGTTCCACTTTAGACGAGCTTCGCCAAAAGAAGGAAGCTATGATGGAAGAAATTTATCGCGTTTTATGCATCTGCCTTGGCGAACCTCCAAAGACTTTTGACCTTGAGGTTACTGATAGGGATGATAAATTTATACGTGACACTAATCTTACCGGAACTGCATTCTTTGAAAAATATGTTGGCTTAAATCTTGATGATTATGTCAGCTTAATCAATGCTCCTACTGCCGATAAGCCTTATCACAGAAGCTACAGCGTAAAATTCCTTGGAAATGTAAAGGAAGGCTGCCCGGTTCGCTACTTAAATCTGCCGATTGAGGAGCTCAAAAAAGCAGCAATCGCACAGATGAAGGACGGTTCTCCTGTATGGTTTGGCTGTGATGTCGGTAAGGATTCTTCCCGCGATGAGGGACTTCTTGATACTAATACATATCAGACTGACAAGCTTCTTGGTGTTACATTTGGCATGAATAAGGCAGAGCGCCTCGAGTATGGCGAAAGCTTAATGACACATGCAATGGTATTTCAGGGTGTGAACCTTGATGAAGAAGGCAAGCCAAACCGCTGGCGCGTAGAAAATAGCTGGGGCGATGCACCTGGCAAAAAGGGCTATTATGTCATGAGCGACGAATGGTTTGACGAGTACATGTACCAGATCGTTGTCAATAAAAAATACCTGCCTGATTCTTACATCACAGAGTATGATTCTGAGCCAATCATGCTTGAGCCATGGGATCCAATGGGATCACTTGCACTGTAATCTTTCATTTGGCAACAAATAAAAGCCTGATCAGTGGATTACGTACTATTTTGCGCAATTCATTGACAGGCTCTTTTTATTTTGATCATTCTACTTTCTGCATGGCTTCTTTAGCTCAGGATACTCAATCCTGTTTAAACCAAGCTCGCGGCACCACTCAAGCGCAGTCTTTGCTGATTCAAGATCACACACATCCTTTGGTTCATGCGCATCACATCCTAAAATAATATCGCAGTTATGTCTGGCTGCAATCTTAAAAAATTCAAAATTAGGATAATGACGATGCTCTCTCATACCAAGCATATTAATTTCAAGCGGCACCTTATTCTTTGCTGCATAAACACACAGCTTATCTGCTGCCTTTTCATAGTTTTCCTTAGAACCGCCAAATTTAAGCAGATCAGGATGCGCCAGATAAGTAAAGCAGCCTGTCTCAAGACCTTCAATAACCTGATCCACATAGCGCATCATCATATCTTCCTCATGATGCAGCTCACCACTATAAATATGTTCTTCCTCATTTAATACAAAATGCTGCCCCATAATGATATAATCAATAGGATACTGGCTGTAAAATTCCAACAACTTGTCGAAATACTTCGGATAATACTCTGTCTCGAATCCAAGCTTGATCTCAATATCATCCTTATATTCCTTCTTCAGCGCCAAAATAGAATCTACATATCCTGGCACCTGCTCTCTTTTCATACGGAATGTAGAGTAATAATCACCTGAAAAGAAATATGGTGAATGGTCTGAAAAGCCAAGCACCTTAAGACCACCCTTTATTGCCGCCTCTACATACTGGCGATCCTCACCAACTGCATGGTTACAGCGAGTTGTATGTGTATGAAAATTTGTTGTCAAAATTTTATTTTCCACGAAATTTATCTCCTCTGTTTTCATATATAATTCATTTTTTGTCCACTCCCAACTATACTCACCTGTTAAC
Source organism: Anthropogastromicrobium sp. (assembly GCF_037349415.1). Classification (NCBI taxonomy): domain Bacteria; kingdom Bacillati; phylum Bacillota; class Clostridia; order Lachnospirales; family Lachnospiraceae; genus Anthropogastromicrobium; species Anthropogastromicrobium sp. Next base: position 33,288 of record NZ_JAXWCK010000030.1, on the reverse strand, counting down.
TTTCTGTCAATTGTTTTTGCGGGTTGCGCGATTAAATATCATCTGTTATACTAAAAAAAACACATTAAAGGAGGTATCATTATCAGACAGATTCATCTGAGAGAAACACGCACCGCAGTCACAGAAAAGGTGGTAGAATCATTATTTTCTGTTTTACCAATCGTTATTATCGTCTTTATTCTGTGCCTGTACATTTCCCCTATGCAGCCGGATCTTCTCCTGACCTTTCTTGTCGGAGCCCTGATGCTGATTATCGGTATGGGCCTTTTCTCACTGGGAGCTGAGCAGTCTATGACACCAATTGGAAACCAAATTGGAACTGCGCTCACACGTACAAAAAATCTCCCGCTGATCCTTGCTGTCAGTTTTCTTCTGGGCTTTGCGATTACAATCGCTGAACCGGATCTCCAGGTCCTTGCCCAGACCGTCCCTCATATCAGCAACACGGTACTGCTTATCACAGTTGGTGCCGGAGTAGGCTTTTTTATGAGCGTATGTATGCTGCGTATTCTAACAGGAATGCGCCTTCGCCTGCTGCTGATCTTCTTTTATGCCATAATCTTTTTGCTTGCTTTTTTTGCTGACAAAAATTTTCTTGGCATTGCTTTTGATTCCGGCGGTGTTACAACCGGACCAATGACTGTTCCTTTTATCCTTGCACTTGGACTTGGTGTGTCTAATGTACGAAGCGATAAAAACGCCGAAGCCGACAGCTTTGGTCTTGTTGCGCTTTGCTCGATTGGTCCTGTTCTTGCAGTTTTGATTCTTGGATTTTTCTACAAGAACAATGCCGCCGTTGCAGATCTTAGCACTGCTTCTTATGGCACGACCACAGATATTGGATATGCCTTTCTTCATGCTATTCCACATTATCTAAAGGAAACTGCCATTGCTATGCTGCCAATTATCGTGATCTTCTTTCTGTTTCAATTTACACTGCTTCATCTTGACAGCAGAAATCTCGGAAAGATTATGATTGGCTTACTTTATACGTATATTGGTCTTGTACTCTTTTTGACCGGCGTTAACATCGGATTTTCTGCTCTTGGCGCAGAACTTGGTGCAGCACTTTCCTCTGGAAAAAGTGTCTGGTGGCTCGTTCCTCTTGCCATGGCAATCGGCTGGTTTATCATATCAGCTGAGCCGGCCGTTGCAGTTCTTGAAAAACAAATTGAAACAGTCAGTGCCGGTGCTATACCTGGCCGGGTAATCAAGCGCAGTCTCTCCATTGCAATTGCACTTGCAATGGGACTTTCCATGATTCGCGTTCTCACTGGAATTTCTCTTTTCTGGTTTTTAATTCCAGGATATACAACTGCATTAATTTTAACCTTCTTCGTTCCAGATATCTACACAGCTATTGCATTTGACTCTGGTGGTGTTGCATCTGGTCCGATGACAGCAACATTTATGCTTCAGTTTTTTATGGGCGCGAGCATCGCACTTGGCGGTAATGTACTTCAAGATGCATTTGGCGTTGTTGCACTCGTCGCTATGATGCCTCTCGTCTCCATTCAGCTTGTCGGTCTTTTCTATGAGCGCAAGCAAAAACGTACCAAAGAAACTACTGTTGTCTATGGCGACTACGATATTGTTGAATTGTGGGAAGGAGAACATGCTAAATGAATTACATAATCTCAATCATAAACCCGGACTCACTTTCCATTCTGATGGATCTTTGCAATCAGCTTGATCTGCCGCTTAGTATTACAATGGCAGGCCGCGGCACAGCAGTGCAAAGTATGCTTGATCTTCTTGGCATAGAATCTAATGAACGACGTATTGTGTTTACCGTGGCCAATGAAGAAAAAACAAAAAAACTGATTCAGGCGCAAAAACGCCATATGCACATTGGGGTTCCTGGTCATGGAATCGTGATTGCTGTCCCTATTAAAAGTGTTGGAGGAGGAAAAACAGTGGCCTTTTTAAATGGAGAAACAGATAACGCAGCTTACACGCCTTCGCTTAATTATGCGCATGAGCTTATCATTGCCGTCTGCAGCCAGGGCTGCACCGATATGGTTATGAATGCGGCACGTGCAGCTGGTGCACGAGGCGGCACCGTCCTTCACGGAAAAGGAACTGGTGCAAAGGGCGCACCAAAATTTTATAACATCACAATTGCACAGGAAAAAGAGATGATCCTGATCGTTGCAGCAGCTTCCCAAAAAGCAGCTATAATGCAGTCTATCCTGAAAAAAGCAGGTCCTGACAGCAAAGCCGGAACGATTGTATTCTCACTTCCTACTACGCAGGTTGCAGGGTTTGCGCTGCTTGACAATCAAGACGAAACCTAATAAAAATGAGCAATCATCCAGACATTTAACATCTGGGTGATTGCTCTCTTTTTTACATAATTCCTAATCCATTAAGTAAAATCTTCAGTCCAATTAAAATAAGAATCACACCTCCGCAAAACTCTGCTTTTGAGCGATATTTAGATCCAAATATACTTCCAATCTTAACGCCAATTGCAGAACAGACAAAGGTTACACAACCAATAAAGCTTACAGCTGGAACTATCTGTACCTTTAAGAATGCAAAGGTTACACCAACGGCAAGTGCATCAATGCTAGTTGCAATCGCCAAAAGAAACATCTCCTTGGCATCCATACAGGCATCAACCTTTTCATCCTCTCCCATTGCTTCCTTAAGCATATTTCCACCGATAATAATAAGCAATACAAACGCAATCCAGTGCGCATACTTTGTAATCATATCAGCAAAAAAACTTCCAAGGAAATATCCGATAAGCGGCATCAGTGCCTGAAAGCCTCCAAACCACGCACCTGCGACAGCCATGTGCTTTTTTGTAATTTTCCCCAAAGACAAGCCCTTACAGATTGATACAGCAAACGCATCCATAGACAAACCCACTGCCAGAATAAATAACTCCACTAAACTCATTTTGTTTGTACCCCTTTGTTACAGCGCAAACTGACTATTATACAGCTTCGCATAGAATCCATTCTTTGCAAGCAATGATTCATGGTTACCCTGCTCGATGATATGACCATCTTTCATAACAAGAATCACATCTGCTTCCTGAATAGTTGAAAGACGATGTGCCACGATAAAGCTTGTTCGTCCCTGCATCATTCGGCTAAATGCTTCCTGAATCTTTATTTCAGTACGTGTATCAATTGAAGACGTTGCCTCATCAAGAATAAGCATCGGTGGTAAGCAAAGCATAACTCGCGTAATACAAAGCAGCTGTTTTTGTCCCTGAGAAAGAGATCCGCCATCCTGTCCTATATCTGTATCATATCCCTTTGGCATTCTCTTAATAAAGCTGTGTGCATGAGCTGCCTTTGCTGCCTGAATCATTTCTTCCTCTGTTGCGTCTGGGCGTCCCATCATCAGATTTTCACGTATGGTACCGCTTTTAAGCCATGTCTCCTGAAGCACCATACCATAATTTTCTCGTAAGCTCTTTCTTGTCACATTGCGAATATTATGACCGTCAACTTCAATTGTACCAGCATTTGTATCATAAAAACGCATAAGAAGATTTATCAATGTAGTTTTTCCGCATCCAGTTGGACCAACAATAGCTACTCTCTGTCCTGGCTTTACAGACAGATTTAAGTCTTCAATCAGCTTCTGTTTAGGATCATAAGAGAAGTTTACGTGAGACAGTTTTACAGCTCCGTCAACATTCTGCAAAACCTCTGCATTGTCTGCATCTGGTACTTCTGTCTCTTCATAAATCAGATCAAGAAGTCTTCCTGCACATGCCAGCGCATTCTGAAGCTCCGTAACAACGCTTGAAATAGAATTAAACGGCTTTGTATACTGGTTTGCATAATTTAAAAAGCTATACAGCTGACCGACATTTATTCCGCCGCCAATAGAGAAAAAGCTTCCAAATACAGCAACTGCTGCATATACAAGAGAGTTTACAAAACGTGTTGCCGGGTTTGTGATAGATGAAAAGAATGTAGCCTTTACAGAACAGTCACGAAGGCGTTCATTGACCTCATTGAAGCGATCCATTACCTTTTCTTCCTGACCAAATGCCTTAACGACCTTCTGATTATTAATCATCTCATCAATAAGCGTAGTCTGCTCACCTCTAGTCTCGGACTGCTTCTTGAACAGATGAAATGTCTTCTTAGCAATGAAGCCTGCCACAAAAAATGAAATTGGTGTCAGAACAACAACTGCTGCTGTCATTGGAATATTAATTGTAAGCATGAAAATCAGTGTACCTGCAATTGTAAGAACACCGCTAAAAAGCTGAGTAAATCCCATTAACAGACCATCAGAAAACTGATCAGCATCGGCAATAATACGGCTTACTATATCACCGTATGGATGACTGTCGATATATTTTAATGGAAGTCTTTCAATCTTTTCAAAAGCCTCCTGGCGAATATCACGCACAACTGCATAGGTAATGCGGTTATTGCAGATATTCATAATCCACTGTGCGGCTGCACCAATAATAATAACAGCTGCACCTTTATAAAGAATAGGCTTAATTCCATTAAAATCCACCTGTCCCGGTGATAAAATCAAATTGATAGCATCTCCTGTCAGAATAGGAAGATAAAGCGTACATGCAACTGTCACTGCCGCTAAAATTAGTGAAAACACCAGAACAGCACGGTAATGTTTAATATATTCTAATACCTTTACAAGTGTTTCCTTCTGTTTGGTACGATCATATTTTTTCTTCGCTGCCATGATTACGCCTCCTTTCCTGACTTTTTGCTATCAGTCTTTTTATACTGAGAATCATAAATTTCTTTATATACACTGCACGTTGTAAGAAGCTCATCATGCGTGCCAACACCAACGCTCTTTCCATCATCAAGCACTAAAATCTGATCAGCAAATCTGATAGAAGAAGTTCTCTGTGATACAATAAATACAGTTGGTGCATTTTTCATCTCTCGAATTGCCTTTCTAAGAGCTGCATCAGTCGCAAAGTCAAGTGCCGAGGCACTGTCATCAAGGATTAAAATGCGTGGTTTTCTTACTAGTGCACGCGCAATAGTCAGACGCTGTCTCTGACCGCCAGAAAGATTCTTTCCGCCCTGCTCAACAAAAGCATCAAGACCGCCTTCCTTTTTCTGTACTACCTCAGCTGCCTGAGCAATTGTAATTGCTTCCATGATCTCCTCATCTGTTGCATCCTCCTTGCCCCACTTCATGTTCTCACGAATGGTTCCAGCAAACAGCACTGCCTTTTGAGGCACTACAGCAATCTGGCTTCTAAGTGATTCCATATCCTGTTCTTTTACAGGCTTTCCAAATACGAGGACATTTCCCTGTGTCGCATCATAGAAACGAGGAATCAAATTAACAACAGATGTTTTTCCTGAACCAGTTCCACCTATAATACCAATTGTCTGACCTGTCTTTACATGAAGATCAATATCAGTAAGAGATGGTGCACCTGCGCCTGAATACGTTAATGATACATGATTAAAATCAACGGCATTTGCCGGAGTTCTTTTTTCTTCAATGCACTCTTTGCTTCCATTTTCCATAGACGGCTCTACTTCTAGAACTTTCTGGATACGGTTTCCACATGCAACTGCCTTTGTAATATTAATAATTAAATCTGCTAATTTAATCAGCTCGACTAATATCTGAGACATATAGTTGACAAGAGCTACAACTGCACCCTGTGTCAAAATGCCTCCCTCTACTCTCCAAGCACCAGTCCAGACAAGAACAAGAATTGCAGAATTAACGATAACAAATGTTAATGGATTCATCAATGCTGAAATCTTTCCAACAAAAGTCTGTAGTCTTGTAAACTGCTCATTCTCTGTCTTAAAGTGGCTGATTTCTTCTTCTTCCTTATTAAATGCACGAATTACACGCACGCCTGTCAGATTTTCTCTTGTAATACCAAGTACGCGGTCAAGCTGTGACTGTACCTTTTTATAAAGCGGAATGCTTGAAAGCATAATGCCAAATACAACAACAGACAAAAGCGGAATTGTAATCACAAAGATCATGGCAGCCTTAAAATCAATAGTAAACGCCATAATCATAGAACCAAATACAATGAATGGAGAACGCATGAACAGACGAAGCACCAGATTCGTTCCTGTCTGAACCTGATTGACATCACTTGTCATACGTGTGATCAGCGTTGATGTACCAATAGTATCAAGCTCTGTATAAGAAAGCTTTTGTATATGCTCCATTAATACCTGCTTAATTTTCGCTGCAAAGCCTGCTGCCGCTCTTGCAGAAAACCACTGCGCTGTAGTTGCCATTGCAAGACCGATTACGGCAAGCAGTAAAAGCAGCAGTCCCATGCGAAGACAATATGCGCGGTCTTCTGCTGCAATACCGTAGTCGATGATTCCTTTAATAACAAGCGGCACAAACAGTTCAAAGACAGCCTCAAGCATCTTAAAAATAGGTGCCAGACATGCCTCCTTACGGTATGCCTTTAAATAAATCAACAGTTTCTTCATTTCTTTTATTCTCCTTTTCGGAAGCGAAGCAGCATATCATTCCACTTCACACCGCCGTGTGTGGAAGCTGATACACCCTGCCAGATAAATCCGGCTTTTTCATAAAGAGGACGCAGATGATCCTTACATGTTAGCACAACACCGTCTTGTCCGCGCTTACGACTCTCCTCGACATAGTGACGTACCATCTGGCCTGCAACACCCATTCTGCGGTAACGTGCAATCACATTAACACCAAATACAGTCTGCCATGGACCATTTTCTACAAGCTTTGTAGTATCATGATAAAGCTCATCAGGAAGCTCTGGTTTATCATAGGAAGCACCATCAATAAAGCCAATCAGCTCTCCTTCTTCATTGTATGCACCATAGCAAACAAACGCCGGACTTGAAAAACGCTCCTCAAAATCTTTCTCGGATGCAGCCTCTGCCGGAAGGAAACATGCACGTTCAACTGCTGCAATCTCTCCAACCTGCTCTTTTGTCATTTTCTTCATAGTAACAGATACATGCTTGCCATGATCTCGATAAACAGTGTACTCACGCTGTGCAAGGCCTTCATTATAAATCATGCCCGGCACCTCTTTACGGCTCGTTTCCTCTGCCGGATTTCTTGTCTTTCCAGTTGTACGATTTTCAAACGGCGGAAAAACAGTAAGCGGTAATGGATATACATCTGTCTCTTTCTGATAGCGGTAGCCATTTTCCGGAATTGGCAGTGTTGGGCAGCTATAGAAGGAATCTCTTGGTGTTCCCGGCGCTGGTGCCTCAACTGTTGCCAGCTTAACAGAAATATTTTCCGGCAGCGTTACATTTGTAATCGTTGTCATATGATATGGCTGATCTGGTACATATTCGAGATTTGCCGGACGCTTATACATACTTGTTACAAAAGCTACTTCCTGCGTTTCTTTTGCTGTCTGAAGAGAAAGATCTTCAAAGCTTGCATCTGCCACATCATCAAGAACAATTGCATGACGCGTATCTTCTTTCTCAAAACCAATTGACAGACCCTTTACCTCTAATCCTTTTACATGACGGGCATAAAATCCGTATGCCGGCAAAATACCAAAAATACTTGGCTCCGGATAAGAAGTCGGAAGCTCTGGCACATTATAAGGATCATCCTTCCAGCTCTTTGTCTTTTCGTCCCAATCGACTCTTGGAAGCAAGCCCTCGTTTTTCAGAAAAAATGTATTCACAAGCCAAGGAAGGCTCTGAATGGACGGCTTTGTCTGATACTGTGTATACTCCCAGTTCGTATTTAACTGACGCTGCTCTGTCGCATGCTCCATCGTTAATCCGCCGCGGTAAGTTACCTTAATATCTTCCAGCTGTACATTTTCAATGTTGCTGCCATCAAGACCGGCAAGAAGAATCGGGTATCTTGGATCAACACTCTCTGCGCTAACACGTGCAATTCTAATATTTTTTACCTTTGCAAGCGGTCTTGAGCATCCATTTGCCCTTGATGCCGCCTCTGGTGCGTCAAGAGCTTTCGTGCGGTCTGCCACGTAGCCTTCTCCTGCCACATATATCTTGCCATAAGTTACGCCATCTTCTTTGACTAAATTTGCCTGATTCAGCGTAACTGGATTTTCTTCATCCACAACTGTGAAGAAGGAACGTCCGTCCACACTTACAAGCTTTGTTTTATTGTAGGACGGCGTATAACGCACTGCCGGAATTACTGGATAATGCTCATTATCAGGAATAACAAAGCCCCTGTTGTCCAGACGAATATTAGGTGCCTTAGCCTGAATCTCCTCACTCATCTGCATACCTGTCACAGGGAATCGGCAGCGATCACCAACGCGGATAAAAATTGGAGAGCTGCTAATATACTTCATATGGCTGTCTTCAAAAATAATATCTGTCAGATCACTTCCGTCTACTGCTTCTAATGCAAAACCTCTTGAATGCTCAAAATCAACACGGCGCACTGTTACCTGATGATAGCCACATGAAGACTCGGTTCCAAGCTTTACACGTCCTGTCGGGCCACAGCGATCCTCAGCCACAAGCTTTTCATTTGTGTAGGTCTTTGCATAGACGCTTCCTGCATCGTAGCCAGATACCTTGCAATCCTCGATAAGCACATTTTCAAGCGGCATAAAAATACCAGCACCATAGGAGCTTTTCATAACAAGACCATCATCTGTAAGTGAATTGAATACACTATTTCTAACCGTCACATCCTTACAGCAGTCTACATCAAATGCATCTCTATTTGTATCAATCAAAATGCCATCAACATACATGTTTTCAACACCTTCTGCAATAATGGCAAAATGGCCGCCGATTACAAGTGAGAAATCTGTCAGTACAACATTTTTACAGCGCACAAGTGCAATTGCCTTATTTCCAAACCACTCACCGTTATGACCTCTTTCATTTCTAAAGGCCGGCTCAGACGGATCACCGCCTAAAAGCACATATTCACGGCACTTTTCTTCTTCATTCCAGCTGCTTCCATCAATCAGTCCATCACCAGAAATCATGATATCACACAGATCTGCACCATAAAACAGACTGTTTGCAAAATAGCTGTGACCATGATCCTGCAGACCTGCAAAACGATTGATTTCCGGCTCAAGGTAATTGCCACCCTCGCCATCCTGATTGACATAAGAATGCTTAATATCAGTTCTCGCTGCACGAATCACTGCGCCTTCCTCGAAATGAATATGCACATGACTTTTTAATTCAATAGTATAGGTACGATACTCTCCTTTTGCAATTACAACAGTTGCACCGCCCTGCTTTGATGCTGCCAGAATTGCTTGGTTGATCGCCTGAGTATTTTCTACAGCACTTTTTTTAGGCGCTGCTCCAAAATCGGATGCGTAAAGAATTGTTTCATATGAAAGATCGTGAGGGCGAATTGCCGCACCTGTTGCTTCCTTAATTGTTTCCATTTTTCTCCTTTGCTTTGATGCCCTATGGCACATACTTATTTTACTTTTTTCTTTGCCAGTTTTTTCCATGCTGCAAAAAAAGCAAGACTTCCTGCCAGCACAAGAATCATAATAAGTGCTGCACAGTGCATAAAAAATTCATCTGGCAAAATCGTAATAACTGGATCCGTATATGGATCAAATAGCCAATAATCATTTTGAAACACAAGCTTATGAAATGTAATAAATACCCATTCCCAGTTTGCTGCAATCAAAAGACCAAGTGATGCCGGTATACCAACACTAATAATTCCCGCTGCTGCAAAAAGACTTCCAAAACGCTTTTTCTTTGCCGCTATAATTTCAACAGCTGACAGTGGAATTAAAATCAATGCTCCATACTCAAAAACACTAAATACTTTTTTCACTTCCTCAAAGTGAATACGCCCAGATTCTGACATTGGAAAATCTGGGAAATTAAGTATCCCCGTATGCCAGATATTATTGTAACGAATCAACGCATCAAAGTTTTTTCTGATCACGTCATTACTGTAACCGCTGCTGTCTGAGATATGAAGCAGCTTCATATCTAAATAGTAGAGTGGGCGAAAATTCAGCGTAACAGTTACACTTACACAGACAAGGCACAAAAATAAAATGAGCCCGCCTAATACTGCGGCAAAACAACCTGTCAAAGTTAAGTTTCTGACAGGTCGTCTGCAATGGACTTGATTACTCATGCTGAAGCCCCTGCGCAATCTTTTGTCCTGTTGTTGTTGCAGCCAGTCCTCCCTTTCCTGTCTCACGAATAGCTTCAGGAAGACTGATTCCAACACTTCTCATCGCATCAAACACTTCGTCTGGCGGAATGATGCTTCGAACACCAGCCAGTGCCATATCAGCTGCTGAGAGCGCATTAACTGCACCTACAACATTTCGCTTCACACAAGGCACCTCCACAAGACCGGCTACAGGATCACATGCAAGGCCAAGCAGATTTTTCATTGCCATAGCTGCTGCATGGATGATTGCCTCTGTGTCTCCTCCTGCAAGGTAAACAGCTCCTGCTGCTGCCATGGAACTTGCAGAACCAATCTCTGCCTGACAGCCTCCTGCCGCACCCGCAAGAAATGCACGGTTTGCAATGACACCGCCAACACCTGATGCAATATACATTGCCTCAAGCATACGCTCATCATCAATCTGGCGCTGTTCCTGAAGCGTTAGATATACGGCTGGAACCACGCCACAGGCACCAGCCGTAGGTGCTGCCACAATACGTTTCATACAGGCGTTTGACTCACCCATCTTCAGTGCTTTTTCAATTGCCGATGCAATTACTGGACCGCAGATTGTTTTTCCAGATACGACTGCATCATGAAACAATTGTCCATTTCCGCCTACCATACCGCTTCTTGACTTTTGTTTGGCATCATAGGCTGCATCTGCCTCTTTCATCGCCTGATACATTGCCATCAATTCTTTTTTTGACTGCTCGGGACTCACCATGCGCTCCTTACAGTCATCCTCAAGGATCACCTGCCAAAACGGTATATTTTTTTGTTTTGACACCTGCGCAATTTCTTCTAATGATTTATACATATCTCAATCCTTTCGCACTGCATCATTTTAATCTTCCCTTTGTGCCTGACTCAAATATGTGACTTTGACAATTCCTTCCTGTCTGGACAGCCACTTGATTGACTCTGCCGGAACCTCCTGATCACACTCAATGACCATCGCAGCCTGTCCTCCTCTGCTCTGACGAAACAGCTGAAGCGTAGCGATATTGACACCCTTGTGACCAAGCATTGCCGTAACCTCCATCACATGTCCTGGCTGGTCAATATTTCTCACGATCAATGTCGGATAATCACCCTCAAAATTAGCTGGAAGTCCATCAATTTCACAGACGCGAATGCGTCCGCCGCCTATGGAAGCTGCTACTACCTCAAGCACACTTCCATTTACACCTGTAAGATTTAGCTTGACAGTATTGGGATGTGCATCGACTAGCTCCACATGGTCAAATGAAAATTTCATTCCAGCCTCATCTGCCAACTCAAAGCTGTGTGGAATCCTTGCATCATCTACTGCAAGTCCCAAAAGTCCGGCGACAATTGCACGATCTGTGCCATGGCCGCTTCCAGTCGCCCAGAAGGAACCATGCAGATGAATCTGTGCCTCTTTGATCGGTTCTGCCAAAAGCTTTCCTGCTACCAGGCCAATTCGAACAGCTCCCGCTGTATGGGAACTTGACGGGCCGACCATAACTGGTCCAATAATATCAAGAATATTCATTGCTCCTCCTATTAATCAAAAGGAAAGGCCACTCTGCCTGATTCAGAATGGCCCGTTATTCTTAGCATTAGCCAAAAATACCTTTTTTATAAAATGGTTTAATATTATCTACGATTGCTAACGCTGCCGGATCTGCTCTGCGGCACTCAATTTCTTTTCCGTTTAAGTAATCCTTTGCAGCAAGCTTTAACTGCTCAAGAACGGTATCAGAGCTGCTTGTAGTCTCTGCTACTAACAGATAACCTTCCTTGCTTCCCTGTACACGCTGTGCTAACCACATACGCTTTACCTGTCTTGTTGCCTTTGCAGTTCTCTTTAAGGCGCCAATCAGCATATCTGGTTCATCAACAAGATCTCCATATGTGACTTCACCCTGCGCTTCATTAGATGCGCTCTCTGTCTTTGTCTCAGTCGGCATTACTGTCTTTGGTACATTTGAAACTGGTGCAGGTGTTAGCTCACTTGTAGACTCCTCACCATTTTCTGCTGCCTCAGCAGCTTTCGCCTTTACTTCTTCCTTCTTTGCACGGATCTTATCAATCAGACCCATTACATGCTCGTTTACAGTAAGTCCAGTTCCATTTCTGTTGATTACAATCTCGGCATTGTTTGCCTTTGCCATCTTCTCAGCTGCCTCGTAAGTCATAACTGAAATACCCATCTCATGCGGCTTATATACTCTCATGAACTCTGTAATATCAGTGAACAGCGGAAGTGCCTTCTGATCAGAATCCTTCTTTCCCATAAACACAATTGCAGGGCGTGCACCCTCTGGAATCTCCTCTCCCGCACGGAAGGTCTTTCCATCCTTCTCCATAACTGTCGGTGCCATAAATTTAGCGTCACATACTTCAAAGAATACATTGTTAGCTAAAATCGTATAAACCTTTAACTTTTCTTTATCATCCTTAAATACAGATGCATCAGGATTCTGTGCCATAAACTGTGCATGCTGAATTAATGCCGCCTGCAGCTTTCCATTACAAAGATCCTGCTTCTTCTCATCCTTCTTCTGATCCATCTCTGGCATCACATCAGAACGCTTTACGATCATCGGATGATTCATGTTGTCAACAATCACCTGCTCAATGCCCCAATAATACAGCTGAGCAAAAAACGGAACAATTACCTGATTTGGCAGCTTCTGATAAATCAGATGCATTCCACGATCTTCCTCAAGTTTCTTAAGTGCTCTAGTCAGGTTATCCTCTGTTGAAAACAGCCATACATTTCTGCCCGGATCAAGATACGGATACTTCGGTCTTTCTGTAAATGCAACATACAGTGTCTCTGCTTTCTTAATCGCATCGACAACGCCCCAATAAATAATCTGCTGCTTAATCGGGAAATGAATTGCCTTATATTTCTCATCTTTTTTTGCAATCTCTGTGTTGAAGTAAATATAAGTAAGCTCGTCCAGGCTCAGATCTGCAATCTCGTCATCTGGCATTTCCTGTGATACGACGAACTTTCTAATTAATTCACTTTGACGTTCTTTTTCTATCATGGCTGTGCTACCTCTCATTCTGCCTGCTGTTGTTTTTTACGAAGCACAATATACAGTACCACTATATATTGTGTCCAATTTTGTTTTCATCGGCATAACTGTAGTTTATTGTAACAGGAAATGCGTAAAACTGCAAGTCTTATTGCTATTTTTATCAACTTTTTGAAAGTTTTGAAAATTCTTGTTGACAAAACGATATTGTTATGATATTATACTTCATGCATTGGGGCAAGCGTCACGATGTCAGATTGTGAATAGCAAGCGGGCGTGGCGGAATTGGCAGACGCGCTAGATTTAGGTTCTAGTGTCAATGACGTGCAGGTTCAAGTCCTGTCGCCCGCACTGTTTTCATAATAACCAATGCAGACAAGTGTATTTGCAGTTGTGGCGGAATTGGCATACGCGCATGATTCAGGTTCATGTCCATGTACTTGGGTAGGGGTTCAAGTCCCCTCAACTGCACTCCTTGGCAGGGGCGAGAGGATTGCTTTTCGAAAGAAAAGCAGTCCTCTTTTTCTTTGTTTACAGCTTTGTCTTAAAGAAAGCACAAATCTCATCCCATATCTGCTTTTGGAAGAAATGGATATCTGCATGATCTGCATTTTCAATGGAAAGCAGCGTCACATCACAGCCTGCCTTTTCAAGCTCATCGTGAAGTTCTTCTCCCTGTCCAAACGGCACAGTATGATCATTATCTCCATGAATAATTAAAAATGGCGGCGCATCTTTTGTTACAAAGCTGACCGGGCAGCACGCTAATGCTTCTTCTGGATGTCTCATCACATTTTTTCCTAAAAGAAGTGATTCTGGTGCTGCTGCACACTGCTCTGGATCGCTGTACAAAAATCCGCGAAAATCTGTAGGCGGATACCATGGGCATGCAGCCTGTACGGCACTTGAATATTCCAAATTTTCTCCAACATCATAAATCGGATCATCTGCCAGGGCTGCCATACATGTCAAATAGCCGCCTGCCGACTCTCCCATAACACCTATACGATCTGGATCAATGCAAAAACGTTCTGCATGTGCGCGCAAATATCTAATTCCTGCCTTTACATCCTGCAACGGTGCCGGATACTTTGCCTCGTTGCTTGTGCGATATTCTACCGATGCAACAACAAATCCCTGCTGTGCAAGGTTAGACAAATAAGCCAAATGCGCAGAACGATCCATCTGAATCCATGCTCCTCCGCAGATCCACACAACACATGGATACTTTTTACCAGCATCCTTTGGATAGATGAGATCCATCTTTAAATCTCTCATCGTGTTTCCAAACCAGGCATCCACTTGTGTGAATGTGATTCCTGTTACTACACAAAACTGCGGCTGTCTTTCTTTTACCTGAATTTTTCTTTTCACTTTATATCATACCTCCATTCCAATAAAAAAATATAAAGACTGCGCTGTGATCAGTATAATGTATTTTTACCGATTATACAAGATTTTTTATTTGAATAGATATCATTCGTTTATTACTTCTTACGCGTCATGTTATGAAAACCATTCACCTACGGACTTTGCTGTAAGCTTATCCTTAAACTGCAATAAAAAAACCTGAGAAGCATCATCTGCTTCTCAGGTATAAAATCGTGAGACACGCGGGATTCGAACCCGCGACACCTTGATTAAAAGTCAAGTGCTCTACCGACTGAGCTAGTATCCCATCCTGGGCTAGTTGGATTCGAACCAACGTAATGCAGGAGTCAAAGTCCTGTGCCTTACCGCTTGGCGATAGCCCAACGTCGCAGGGACTTAACCTGCAAGGGTGGATATAGGGATTCGAACCCTAGGCCTCCAGAGCCACAATCTGGCGCGCTAACCAACTGCGCTATACCCACCATAGTATAAAACAATTTTCCATAAAAAGGATCGGGGTGACAGGATTCGAACCTGCGGCCTCCTGGTCCCAAACCAGGCGCTCTAGCCAAGCTGAGCCACACCCCGATGTTTTGTTGTTGTCTTTCGTGTTCCTCAAGACATTTATTAGTATATAACATCACAAGCGATTTGTCAACAGTTTTTTTTAAATTTTTTCATTTTTTTCTTCAACTGTTCTTTTGTGCCTGTTTTTCGAACAAATCTGGGCTAACATGATACCTTTTAAGTGTTGTTCTATCCTAGTATTTGCGCCATTTCTAGTTTCTTTTTGACAACAGCGCTTCGTTTTAACATGCTTCTGCCTGTCTGTTTTTTCACCAGTCACCCACTTGCTTTGTTAAATCACCTTGATAAAGTGACAATGTACTCATCCATTCTGCAGTCCATATTTGTTGTAAATTTGCAATTGACAAATATATTTTTCTGACTATAATAGCAACCATAAATAAGAAATGCATTGACAAGGATACGTTTTCATTCTTCAAGCATCTCCAGAGAGCTGCCGTATGGTGCGAGGCAGTGATGTCGAATGAGTTCATCCCCTTGAAGCAGCCTTTGCGAATCCTGTTTTGGCAGTAGTGAAGGACGGAAACCCACCGTTAACGGGGTACAGATTTAGAAGAAGCTCTGATCTGACTGAGTGGTCGGCATAGCCGGCAAGAGAAGTGGTAACGCGAATTGATTTCGTCTTCTCGATTTGGAAAAATCCAAATCGGGGAGACGTTTTTTTGTTGAGTTGCAAAAAAACAGCGCATGTTCCGTGCGGTTTTGCGAATGAGCGTTCCATGAACACTTTATCTACTCACGCTTCATCTGTTTCATTATTATAAAGAAGGAGGAAGCAACCCGAATGGGCTGCAATAAGGTATGAACACTTTAGTTATTGTTTTAATCGCTGCTGTATGTCTGTTAGCTGGTTATGTTTTCTATGGACGCTGGCTGGCAAAAAAATGGGGAATTGACCCAAAGGCAAAGACGCCTGCTTACACACACGAGGATGGCGAAGATTACGTTCCAACTGATGGCTGGACTGTATTTGCCCATCAGTTCTCTTCTATCGCAGGTGCCGGTCCTGTCACTGGTGCAATTCAGGCTGCCGCATTTGGTTGGCTCCCAGTTCTGTTATGGATTTTACTTAGTGGTATCTTCTTTGGTGCTGTTACTGATTTTGGTGCACTGTATGCCAGTGTAAAAAATGAAGGAAAGTCCATGGGTATGTTAATTGAACAGTACATCGGCAAAACTGGAAGAAAGCTTTTCTTACTGTTCTGCTGGTTATTTACCCTTATTGTTACTGCTGCATTCGCAGATATGGTTTCTGGCACTTTCAATGGTTTTGTCACTGATGCTGCCACAGGTGAGATCACAAAGTCTACAGTTAACGGTGCTGCCGGAAGTATTTCCATTATGTTTATCGCCTTCGCTGTTGTCTTTGGTCTGATTCAGAAAAAGATGAAGTTTACTGGTTGGAAAGAGGTTGTTCTTGGACTGGTATGCATGGTTGCCTGCTTTGTACTTGGTATCAGCTTCCCAATTGTCGCTACAAGAGAAACTTGGAACTATGTTACATTCGCATATATCTTCTTTGCTGCTATCCTTCCAATGTGGCTTTTGATGCAGCCTAGAGATTTTATGACCACCTTCATGTTTATCTTTATGATTGCTGCCGCTGCAATTGGTCTTCTTGTTGCTCATCCAACAATGAATCTTCCAGTTTACACTGGTTTCCACAACGAAAAACTTGGCGATATGTTCCCAATCTTGTTTGTAACTGTTGCCTGCGGTGCTGTTTCCGGTTTCCACAGCCTTGTTTCTTCTGGTACATCTTCTAAGACCATCTCCAATGAGAAGGATATGTTAAAAGTTGGTTATGGTGCTATGATTCTTGAGAGTTTACTTGCTGTTTTGGCACTGTGCGTTGCTGGTGCTGCTGCTTCCGCTGACGGCACTGCCGCTACCGGAACTCCGTTCCAGATCTTCTCCGCAGGTGTTGCCGGATTTCTTGAGATGTTTGGTATTCCTGTTCACATTGCTCAGTGTATCATGACGATGTGTGTATCTGCACTTGCACTCAGTACACTTGATTCTGTTGCCCGTATCGGCCGTATGTCCTTCCAGGAACTGTTCTCTGTTGATGATATGGAGCATGCAGAGGGATGGCGTAAGTTATTCTGCAATAAATATTTTGCAACTGTTATCACCCTTGTATTTGGCTATATCCTGACAAAGGTTGGCTATACAAATATTTGGCCGCTGTTTGGAAGTGCCAACCAGCTGTTAAGTGCACTTGTACTTATTACTCTTTGCGTATTCTTAAAAGTTACAGGTCGCACAAACAAGACTCTGTTCCCTCCGTTAATCATCATGCTTTGTGTTACCTTCACCGCACTTGTTGAGCGTTTCATTGCTCTTGTAAAAGCATATCAGGCTGGAACAGCCGTATTCATGGTTGAAGGACTTCAGTTAATTATCGCAGTTCTTCTGATCATCCTTGGTCTTACAATCGTACTCCATTCCGGAAAGCGTCTTGTAAGCAAGGAAACAAAGAAAGCTTAAAATTTAAGCCAGGGAAAAGTCTGCTAATATATCCAGACTCTTCCTTGGCTTTTTTTATGTTAAACTATCACGAATACCATCCTGCGGCAAGTACTTCCACAGTTCCTGTCCAAAAGTCAATTGCAATTGTCACCATATTAAAGTTTCTTTCCTGGCCAGTCCAGTCACTTTTATCTGGTCCTAACTGCAAATAAAGTTTGTTGCCTTGTGCGTGATCTAAGAATGCAAAACCCACATTTTTAATCACACAAGCTGTCTCTTTTTCTCCTGTCAAATAAGAAATCCGCTCTATTGCCACTCCATCTCTAACTGGTGTGGTGCTGATTCCATAGGCATAGCTATCTGATGTACACAACTGTCCCCAATCACAGTCTACATCCAGCACTTTCATATTATCACTTGCATCCGATTCACCGATATCGTAGCGCCACAGTGCACCATACGACTGATAAATAAAGTTCCCAGCTGCTTCATAGGAACGCTCGCTTTCCTCATCAAATGCATAGCGTATCTCATGCGCATTAGCAAGCGTCTGTACGTCTGCACAGGCCAGATGATCATCTTTTGTTCTCATATATACCTGATTTTCATACACATCAAACGCATATATGTACTGATCAGATCGTGTCAATACATTTCCATTCCAGTCCAATACAAAAAGACCATCATAATTGCCCACATAAATCGCATCATGCGTCAGAAGCCAATAACCCGGACTGGCACCGCCGCTTATATGCTCATCCTTCTTTTTGTATTCAAACAGCCTTCTGTCATCTTCATACATGACATACGTATCCTCATATTGACTATAATCTTCACTTGCCACACTGTTTTCACATACAAGTCTGTATTCATGATTTTGATACCAGGCGCATATACTTCCTTCATTTGCATAGCTAATACTCTTGTCAAATCCGATATTTCCAAAAATTTCGCCATTTTTCTCATAAAAAGCGCCCATCTGCACGGCCGATGCCTCCGCATCATAAGATGTCAGTTCATCTGATGCATTGTATTTTACAACAGCAGTATCTGCAAAGCTGCTCAGACCAATTCTGTCATTGATCTTTGCTGTGTACATTTCTTTCTCTTGCTTTTGCAGGCTGATCTCTTTTTCTACAACAGACTTGTTATCTGATCCTGTCCCTGCCTGCTGCTCACTGTCTAAAAAACTAATATTTGCAACTTCAACTGCATTCAGGCATCCAGAATCAAAATTTTGAGGCTGAACTGTCCCATTGTACCATGCCATCTGATCAAAATAAGACTGTAGATCTGTACTTGCAAAGCGTCGTCCATGACGCGCATATATCTCATTTTTTGCAATTCGAATATCCTCATTTGACAGCATATAAATATCAGACCACTCAAGCAGTCTCTCTGAACTGTCCTCAAATACCTTATAGTCCAATTTCTGATAATCTGACTGCTGTTCCTGATTTTTCTGTGTTTCCTGTGCCTGCACCGTCATCACGCGCATAGGTGCTGCTCCAATCATAAGTCCAATCGCTGTCACTGTTATCGCTCGATATACCTGAATAGAAAGCTTTGATCGTCTCTTCATATTTTTTCTCCTTTCTACAAAACCACGGTCGTTACTCTATATTCAATATATCGTATTTTTTCTGTTTATGCAAGTAAAATATTAGCTTATCCGTGAACTGTAGCTCTAATGCTCCACGTAAACGCTTTCGCCATCCTTATATCCACATCTTTAAAGTGATTTCCCTGATTCCACTCAAGAATTGTATTGATTCCACTATCAGAAATAGTTTCATGTACACTGCGTATCGCATGGCCTACTGTTGCCATAACAGGATTTCTTGTTTTTTCTTCACGATCTCCAAGACTGAGATAAACTGCTTTTGCTTTTATATTATTTTCTTTTATATACTCGGTAAACCCCGGAAACCAGACGGATGGAGACGCTGCTGCCACTTTGCTGAAGCGGTCAGTCTTTGTTGCTGCCCACAGAGCAAACAACCCTGCAAGCGAATATCCGCCAATGATGCAGGGCTGTTTCTTTTCTCCTATATATGTAAGAACCTCGCTCAGCGTTTTGGCTGCATTTTCTCCAAAAGATTCGCTTTTGAAAACAGCTGGTGCTTTCCAAGGCGACAAATCCCGATTCCAGTCATCCACTTTACATGCAATAAGGCATAATTCGTCCGAAACTGCTTTCTGAATCAGATCAAATTCGTGATCAATCATTTCAATATCATGATCACCAATCATCTGCAAAAGAATAAGCGATGCATTCGGATTTCCATATTCAAAAACATCCATAATAATAAAATTCCTAACACTTTATTTTTCTCCATGCTTCACACAGCCGTTCAAGTGACCATGCTGCATTTGCCGGACTTGTTGATGGCAAAACAACAGCTTCCATCCCTGTAAGTGGAAGCTGATATTTTTTATATAATTGCCCTGCCTTGCTGCCGTTTGCATAGATTTGTTTTATATTTGATGCATCAAGTATCTTTCTTAACTCTGTCGGCTTAACATTTTTAATACTGCTGTCACTTGAGCCCTTAATATCGCAGCTTTGAATTACGTCCCATATGGCAATATGATGCCTAAGAAGCAAATGCTTCTTCTCATCTATTGTTTCTGGTATCGGTTCCTGAAACAATGCTGCCAAAACCTTCCAAAAGCGATTTTGCTTATGTCCATAATAAAAATTAGTTTCTCTGGATTTAACTGATGGCAGCGTACCAAGAATTAAGATCTGTGATGCACTGTCAAAAATCGGCTCAAATGAATGCACAATATGTTCGTATTCCATTTTTTCCTTCCATTTTTACAGCTGCTCTTCACTTCTTTCATTATTATAATAGTTATCTAAGAAGGAATATGTCTTTCCATGTGTTTTGTAGCCCGGCATCGTGTCAAGGCTTACTGCATGAATACTATTGAAGATACTCTTGTCAATCAGTGGATTATCCTTCTTTAACTGGCGAATCAGCATCTTTATCTCCTGACGCTTTGAGATTCCGCCTTCATTATTATTTAAAGTATAATTTTCTGTAAAGCGACAGGCACACTGAATAAATTCTAATCCATTGTAATTCATCCATGCGATAATATCTTCCTCATGAATGCAATACATCGGACGTATCAACTCCATGCCCTCAAAATTTGTGCTGTGCAGCTTGGGAATCATTGCCTTTAACTGCGATGCATAAAACATGCCTATCAATGTTGTCTCTATTACATCATCAAAATGATGACCTAGCGCAATTTTATTGCATCCAAGTTCCTTAGCCCTGCTGTATAAATAGCCACGGCGCATTCTTGCGCATAAATAACATGGTGACTTATCCACACTATTTGCAACATCAAAAATATTCGTTTCAAAAACCGTAATTGGAACATTAAGTATCTTTGCATTTTCCTCAATCTTTTTACGATTTTTTTCATTATATCCCGGATCCATAACCAGAAAGGTTAATTCAAATGGAACATCGCCATAGCGCTGAAGCAGCTGCATCAGCTTTGCCATCAGCATAGAATCCTTTCCGCCTGATATACAAACTGCAATCTTATCATTTTCCTGAACCAGTTCGTAATTCTTTACTGCCTTAATAAATGGATTCCACAGCTCTTTTCTATATTTCTTCATGATGCTGCGTTCAATATTCTGGCTTGGTTCGAGTAATTTTCCCATACTTTTTGTCATTCCTTTTCTACATAATAAATCTCAATTTTCCCTTATAAGCTATTTACAGCTGCCTCTAGCTGCTCGAATGCCTGCTTTAATACAGAGCGCGGACATGCAACATTAAAGCGTTCAAAGCCCTCTCCGTCAGGTCCAAACATTGCACCGCTGTCTAGCCAAAGATTTGCCTTATTTTCGATCAGATCCTGCCTTTGTGCCTCTGTCAGACCAAGCGCACGAAAATCAATCCATAAAAGATAAGTACCCTCTGGTTCAATCATAGTAAGCTTTGGAAGCCTTGTCTGAATAAATTCACGCACAAATGCAATGTTATCTTTCAGATATTCCTTTAGCTGAGTCAGCCATTCTTCACCGTACTCATAAGCTGCCTGACACGCCTCTAAGCCCATCACATTAACCTGACTGTAGCCTGCTGCATCTACTGCCTTTTTAAACTTAAACCTAAGTGTCTCGTTTGGAATAAATATGTTTGAGACTTGAAGACCAGCTAAATTAAAGGTCTTACTAGGTGCCGTGCATGTAATGCTTATGTTTGCAAAATCGTCAGATAAAGATGCAAACATCAGATGCTTATTCTCTCCCCATGTAAAGTCGCTGTGAATTTCATCGCTTACTACAATTACTCCATAGCGGATGCAGATTTCTCCAATCTTTTCTAACTCCCATTTTTTCCATACGCGTCCAACTGGGTTATGCGGACTGCACAGTAAAAACAGCTTTACATGATTATCTCGAATCTTCTGTTCAAAATCGTCAAAATCAATTTCATAATGGTCGTCAATCAGCTTTAGCGGGCTATTTACTATAACACGCTCATTATCTGCAATTACCTCACTAAATGGGTAGTAAACAGGCTGCTGTAATAAAACTGCCTCACCTGGCTTTGTGTAAGCGCGCACTGCCGCTGCAAGTGCAAAGACAACACCTGGTGTCTTGATCAGCCATTCCTTCTGAATTTTCCATGAAAAATGCTTTTCATACCAGCCTAAAAGTGCCTGAAAATACGGCTCCTTAGCATCACTGTAGCCATAAATTCCATGCTCAGTGATTTTTCTAAGACGCTCACTGACCTGTGGCAGTGTTGGAAAATCCATATCAGCTACCCAAAGAGGTAAAATACCTTCGTGTCTGCCACGCTCTTTTGCAAAATCATATTTTAAACAGTCTGTACCTTTGCGGTCTGTAATTTTATCAAAATCGTATTTCAAATTGAAACCTCCACATCTTGTCTGCTCTGTCTTGTCAAATCATCATTTTATATCAGTCTTCTCCATTTAATGCCTGATCAAGATCAGCGATCAAATCATCTACATTTTCGATTCCAACTGAAAAACGTAGGAAGTCTTCGGTGATTCCAAGACGCTCTCTTGTCTCAACTGGAACATCGCCGTGTGTTTGAAGCATAGGATAAGTCATTAATGACTCAACTCCGCCAAGACTCTCTGCATATGTAATAAGACGAATACGCTCAAGTACGCGGCGTGCTGTTGCCTCACTGTCGGTGCGAATAGAAATCATGCTTCCAAATCCAGTCGTCTGCTTCTTATTGATTTCATATCCTGGATGATCCTCCAGACCAATGTAGTAAACCTGCTTAATCTTTTTCTGTGTCTGCAGCCACTTTGCGATTGCAAGTGCATTCTCCTGCTGACGCTCCATACGAATTGGCAGTGTCTTGATACCACGGATTAACAGATAGCTGTCAAACGGAGCCAGGCAGCTTCCAACTGTCTTATACAGATAGCGAATTTTTGCTGCCAGATCATCTCTTGAGGTAGATAAAAATCCAGCCAATGTATCGTTATGTCCTCCTAAAAACTTTGTTCCGCTGTGAATAACAAGGTCCGCGCCAAAACGGATTGGCTTCTGAAAATAAGGAGATAAGAAGGTATTGTCTACGATTACAAGAAGATTGTACTTGTCTGCAAGACTCTTCATCTTTGCAAGGTCGGTGATCTGCATAGTTGGATTGCTTGGTGTCTCTATGTAAAGTGCTTTTGTGTTGCTCTTTATTGCTGCTTCCGTTGCTGCGGCATCTGCTGTATTTACATAAGTAAAGGTCAAGCCACGCTTCTCACCTGTTGTCTGGAACATACGAACAGATCCACCATACAAATCCTCTGAGCACACGATATGGTCTCCAGACTCAAACAGTTCCATGCACAGCACAATTGCTGCCATACCATTTGCACAAGCTACGGTATCTTTTGCTTCCTCAAGAGAAGTCACTATATCCTCTAACTCCGTTCTGGTTGGATTGCTCTCTCTTGTATAATTAAAGCCCGTTGTCTGTCCAATACCTGGATGATAAAAAGTTGCTGTCTGGTAGATCGGTGTGCATACAGAACCGTATGGATGGCCTTCCTCATGCTCATTATCTCTGTGAATACATCGTGTCTCAAATTTATAATCCATTTTCGTAATCTCCTTCTATATCAAAAGTTTAAACCTTTTAGTACTATTTTACTCGTACAATTCCTTTAAATCATACCTTTTTTCTAGGTTATTGTCTATAAGAAAAAAGTAATAAGTCGCTATAGGAATATTCTATAGCGACTTACTACAATAAATACACATCAAAGATTAAGTAAAATCAAGTCTGCCACAGACGCAAGCAGCAAAAATGCAGCACTTATCATCAGAACAACTGTCTTTAGACCAACTACGCTAAAATGCTGTCTCCATCCATTCTTTGCTTCTCTTTTCTCATCTGCATTTTCTTTTTTTCCTTTTGCAAGAAGCATTCCTGCCACCAGAAAAAGACCAATTGCACCAATCAGCAAAAGACCGTCCTTTACAACTTCAAAGCCGTTTACTATCTGAAAACTGCCAAAGAGAAATCCACATGCAAATAAAATGATAGCTGCGGCAGCTGCGGCTGCAACTCCGATTATAAATGCCTTTAATACATCTAATGCGGCCTTCTTTACCATCTCTTTTCTACTCAGTGTCATACGCATTTTCCTGTCTCACATCCATTTGATGGATCGCAAATATGACAGGCAACGAAATGACCTCCGCCAATATCACGAAGCTTTGGCATCTCCTGTCTGCAGATTGGCATTGCGCATTTACATCTTCCCTGGAACTTACATCCTGCCGGGGAATTGATAGGACTTGGCACTTCACCTTCAAGACGAATCTTTTTAGCATCTCTTTCCTGCTCGATCTTTGGATCTGGAATCGGAATTGCTGACAGCAATGCTCGTGTATATGGGTGCTGCGGATTTGCGTACAGCTCCTCAGAAGTGGTCAGCTCAACTAAGGTACCTAAATACAATACTGCAACACGGTCTGAGATATGCTTTACCATGGACAGATCATGGGCAACAAATAAATATGTTAAGCCCATGCGCTTTTGCAGGTCAATCAATAAGTTTACGATCTGTGCCTGAATGGAAACATCAAGCGCTGAAATTGGCTCATCAAGTACAAGAAACTCTGGCTCTACTGCAAGCGCGCGTGCAATACCGATACGCTGTCTCTGACCGCCTGAAAACTCATGAACGAAACGATTCGCATGCTCTCTGTTTAAGCCGACAAGCTCCAAATAATGGTAGATGCGCTCATTTCTTTCCTTTTTGTTTTTAGCCAAATGATGAATATCAATTCCTTCTCCAATGATCTCAGCAACTGTCATACGCGGATCAAGAGAGCCATACGGATCCTGGAAAACCATCTGAACAGACTTTTTGTAGTTCTGTTTTTCCTTTCCAGTCAATTTCTGCGGATCCTTTCCTTTAAACAAAACTTCTCCATCAGTTCTGCTGTACAATCCGATACAGGTTCGTCCACATGTGGTCTTTCCACATCCAGACTCTCCTACCATGCCGAGCGTTTCTCCCTTGTAGATCTCAAAGGAAACATCGTCAACGGCCTTTAAGGTAGCATTTTTGCCTACCTGAAAATATTTCTTTAAGTGGCTCACTGAAAAGAGCACTTCTTTTTCGTTGTTCATATTCAATATTCCTTTCGACATGCTTGAGCTTAGAAACGTCAAGCTTCTCCCGGCATCTCCACCTTTGGTGCTAATGGGTGATGCAGCCAACAGCTCGCCTCATGTCCATCACCAAACTCTGTAACCTCAGGCATCTGCTCTTTACAGATTTCCATGCAGTACTCACATCTTGTACAGAATGGACATCCAACTGGCGGATTTAACAAATCTGGCGGTGTTCCTGGAATTGATGCAAGTACCTGCTTATTTTCAAGGTCAAGTCTCGGCACAGAACGAATCAATGCCCATGTGTACGGATGTCTCGGACGATAGAAAATATCCTCGCAGTTTCCGCGCTCTACAATCATACCGGAGTACATAACGGCAATCTTCTGCGCAATATTTGCTACAACACCAAGATCATGTGTAATCATGATGACTGATGTGTTATGCTCTCTTTGCAGTTCCTTAATGATATCAAGAATCTGTCCCTGGATTGTTACGTCAAGCGCTGTTGTCGGCTCATCACAAATCAAGATCTTCGGGTCACAGGCAAACGCAATTGCAATCATAACACGCTGTCTCATACCGCCTGAGAACTCATGCGGATACTGACGCACACGCTTTTCCGGCTCAGGAATACCAACTTTTTGAAGCATTCTTACTGCTTCCTTCTTTGCCTCATCCTTTGTCATATGCTTATGTGCCATCAGATTTTCCATGATCTGCTTTCCAACACGCATGGTTGGATTTAATGAAGCAAGTGCATCCTGGAAGATAATTGCAACCTCACCGCCCTTATATGCCTGCCACTGCTTCTTATTATAATTAAGTATATTATCACCGTGATATAAAATCTCGCTGCCCTGCTTGATCTCGCCCTGTGGTCCTTTAATAAGACCCATAATGGACTTTGCTGTAACAGATTTTCCACAGCCAGACTCACCTACAATGGCAATTGCCTCTCCTTCTTTCAAATCAAAGGAAACACCACGCACGGATTTTACTTCGCCTGCATAGG
This sequence comes from Anthropogastromicrobium sp., assembly GCF_037349415.1. Lineage (NCBI taxonomy): Bacteria > Bacillati > Bacillota > Clostridia > Lachnospirales > Lachnospiraceae > Anthropogastromicrobium > Anthropogastromicrobium sp. The sequence goes on along the minus strand of NZ_JAXWCK010000030.1, from coordinate 7,060 downwards.
TATGGTAGGACACTTTTAAATTTTTCACTTCTAATATCTTATCATTTTTCTGGTCACTCATAGTTTCTCCTTTGTCTTACTGGCGAAGTCTCGGGTCAAGTGCATCACGCAGTCCATCGCCGAGCAGGTTAAATGCCATAACGATTACACATAAAATCACACACGGCCAAATCAGCTGTGTTGGGTAGAAATCAAGTGTCTGCTGTCCCTGTGAAATCAAAACGCCAAGACTGATCTCTGGTGCAGTCAGACCAATTCCAAGGAAGCTAAGTCCTGCCTCAGTGAAAATGAATGCCGGAATGGAGGTAGACATATTTAAGATCAAAATTCCAAGCATGTTCGGCACATAATGCTTTAAGATAATACGTGATGGCTTTGCACCAAGTACCTCTGCCGCATATACATACTCTGATTCCTTTAACTGCTTAATCATACCACGAACCTGTCTGGCAGTACTGCACCATGCAGTAATACTAAGTGCAACGAGAAGAGCAAACAAATTGTTGCCAAGAACCATCATGATCAGAATTGTGATCAAAAGACTTGGCAGAGAGTTGATTACCTCAATTATACGCATCATTACGTCATCGACCCAACCGCCAAAATGTGCCATTGCTGCACCATAAAGTGTTCCTACAATCAGTTTTAATGCTGTTGCCACAAGCGCAATAATGATAGATGCTCTTGCACCCATCCAAACACGTGAGAACAAGTCACGTCCCAGATAATCAGTTCCAAACCAGTACTTTGCGCTCATTCCCTGATTCTTCTCTTTTACATTCTTTGAAACAAAATCGTAGCCTCTAATATATGGTCCAACAATAACCATAATTAAAATCAGTCCAAGCACGACAAGTGATGCCATTGCAACTGGATTTTTCTTCAATCGTCTCCATGCATCCTGCCAGTAAGAAATAGTTGGGCGGTCAATACGCTCTGCTTCTTCTTTTGTATAGCCAACCCTTTTAAATTTATCAGCTGTAAGCATATGTTTCCTCCCTTATTTACTTCTTTTGCCTGGCATCTGGATTCTCGGATCGACAAATACATATAAAATATCCGTAATAAAGATGACAGCGATATACAGAATTGACAGCAGCACTGTTTCACCAAGTACAATTGACAAATCCTGATTATTTACGGCAGTTACATAATACTGTCCGATTCCTGGAATTGAGAAAATACTCTCAATAAAGAAGGAACCTGTAATACACATAGCAACAGACATTGGCAGCTGCGTCATAACTGGAATAAAGGAGTTACGCAGGATATGCTTACGAATGATTGCAGATTTGCTTAAGCCCTTTGACTCTGCTGTCAGTACGTAATCCTGATTTACAACATCCAGCATAGAGGTCTTTAAGAGTCTCGTGTAAGTTGCAATATAGGAGAAACATCCTGTCAGAGTTGGAAGAACAGTATACTTCCATCCTCCAAACCACAAATCCTTTCCCTCTGGCCATCCGATTGTCGGAAACCATCGAAGATTACCTGCAAAAACCTTCTGCAAAAGCAGTCCAAATATCAAATGCGGCACTGAAATAAGCAATACCGACAAGCCTACAATCAAGTAATCGATGAAGGTTCCTCGCTTCATCGCCGCCACAATTCCAAGCAATAAACCAAGTGTTACACCAAGTAACATCTGCTGAATACCAAGTCTTGCAGATACTGGAAGCTTTGTCTTTAACAAGCCTGTTACTGTCTGTCCGGCATATACGAATGATTCACCAAAATCACCCTTACACATTTTCTTCATTGTTATTAAATAACGTTCCATTACCGGCTTATCCAGTCCGTAGCGCTGGTACAAAGCAGTTCTCGTCTGTTCCGGCAAATGGTCTGCCCTCTGGGTTAACGGATCTCCTGGAACCGCCTCCAGCAGGAAAAAGGTAGCTGTTGCAATCAAAAAGACTGTCAAAATCAGCTCAGCAAAACGCCTGATTAAATATCTACCCATAGCCTTATCTCCTGTTCTTTTTTATTATCATTACGAAAAGGAAGGGACCCGAACAACGAGCCCCTCCAAACTTTTGGGTTTACTTTTGTAAAACCGTAATTTTAAGCATTACCTTCTACTAATTGCGCTCTATTACTGATTTTTTCCATCGATGTAAGTCCAGATAAACTCAGCACTTGCACCAAAAGAGGAAGTACGATAATCCTTAACCCAGTTCTGAAGCAGAACCTGCTTTGTAGCATAGTAGATTGGTGCAAATGCACAATCATCTAATAAAAGAATCTGCTCCATCTGCTTATAGATATCAAGACGCTTATCCATATCAGTCTCACCAACAAGCTGATCTGCTAATGCATCATAATCTGGGTTGCTGTATCCACCAAAGGACATACCGTAAGCATCAGTATAGTTAGTATATAAGAAGTCAAGCGGATCATTGTAATCTGAATACCAGCCGCCAAGGAAGAAGTCATAATTTCCTTCATTTCTGTCTGCGATGAACAGGGAACTATCACCAGCTACACTTAACTCAACAGTAAGTCCAAGTGTCTCTTCCAGAGACTGCTGAATGTACTCTCTCTCTGCCTGTACCTCAGTTGTGGAACCACTTGTCAGATAAGTCAGTGTGATATCTTCGATTGGAGTCTCTACGCCTAACTCATCAAGACCTTCCTGGAACAAAGCAACGATCTTATCTGGATCACCAACATACTCGTTATACTCATCCTCCATGATCTCACCTACCTGATCACGATAAGAAGAACCATTGAATGTGATAGCCGGTGCTACATAGCTGTATGCCGGATTGTATCTTCCATAAACAGCATCGATCATCTCTTCACGGTCAATACTGTAGGAGATTGCCTTGCGAATCTTTACATTGCTCATCAATCCGGATGTACCACCGTTAATAAAGTTGAAACGAAGTCCAATTGTTCCCGGATAATCTGTTACCATGTACTGATACTTGCCTTCTTCTGCTTCCTTTTCAAACTTAATTGCATAGTCACCAGTTGGCTGATACTGATCTAACTCACCATTCTCAAACATGGTAGCTGCTGTAGACTCCTGTGCTACAATGTACCAGTTGATTGTATCAAGATGTACATTCTCTGCATCCCAGTACTCAGCGTTCTTTGTCCATACCATCTTATTATCTACAACCATATCAGTCATGCAGAATGGTCCGTTATATACGCAAAGTGTCCAATCCTTACCCCAGTTATCGCCAGCTGCCTCAGCCAGATCCTCACGTGTCGGATACAGAGGAGTTGCTACTAACTTAGACTCGAATGTCGGGTCTGCTACCTTTAATGTAACTTCGAAGGTATAATCATCAACTGCTACTGCCATAACGTCATCAGCAGAACCTTCGCCAGAGTTGTACTCTTCTGCTCCTACTACATTATAGATGAAGGATGCATAGTCATATGCATAATCTGGGTTTAACAGACGCTTCCAGCCATACTCATAATCATGAGCAGTAACCGGAACACCATCAGACCACTTTGCATCCTCTCTTAAATGATAGGTGTAAACAGTTCCATCATCAGAAATATCAACACTCTCTGCTCCTGCTAAGATGAACTCATCTCCATTCTCGTCTGCTACATCACGGTATAATCCCTCGTAGCAAGCTGCCATCATCCATCTCCAGCCCATGTCCTGAACATCGTAGTTGTTTCCGAAAGCAGTTGTTCTTACATTGATTACCTGCTCATCAGTCAGCTCTTTAGCTGCCTCATCTGCAAATACGGATGGTGCAAATGTTCCAACAGTCATAACGCCTGCCAGTAATGCTGCACACATTTTCTGTATTTTTCTCATTTTTCTCCTCCTTGAATGTCGTGAAGTATGCTAGCCATTATACCTCTTTTTTCAAAAAATGTCTAATGGTTTTTCTGCAATTTTCAGGATTTCCTAAAGCATTTGCTATTCTAATTTTTCGTCCTATTTTGTGTCTGCATTACACCCCCCCCGCATTTAGATCTTCCTGCAGTGTGTCCTGAATATCAGTCAAACACTCTAACAGAAGTGGATTAAAGGTTCCACACTCACCTGCAAGAATCATTTCCATAGCTTTCTCATGGGAATATGCTTTTTTATAAACACGATCACTCACAAGTGCATCATAAACATCAGCAAGTGCAACCACCTGCGCACTAATAGGAATATCGTCCCCCTTTAAACCATCTGGGTAGCCTTTTCCGTCATAGCGCTCATGATGCCAGCGGCAAATCTGATAGGCCATCTTTACAAGCGGCTCATTTTTATAGACCTCCATATCTTCAAGCATTCGCGCACCGATCAGTGTATGCGTTTTTATGATCTCAAATTCGTCTTTTGTAAGCTTTCCTGGTTTATTTAAAATCTTATCATCAATACCGATTTTTCCAATATCATGCAAAGCTGACGCTGTTGTAATTAAATATCGATCAGAATAGCTTAAGTGATAGCGATCTGTCTTTTGTACGAGACATTCAAGAATCTTTTCTGTAAGTCGATTTATATGAAGCACATGCATACCGCTCTCGCCATTTCTAAACTCCACAATATGACTAAGAATCGTAATCATCATGTGGTTATTCTTTTCTTTCTCATAAATTTGATCACTGATAAGTGTAGATAATCTGCGCTGCTTTGCATAGAGTTTAATCGTATTAAATACACGCTGATAGACAACCTTTGCATCAAATGGACGACTAATATAATCTGATACGCCAAGCTCATATGCACGACGCACATACACATCGGAGTCCTCACTTGAAATCATAATGACGGGAATATCCTCGATTAAATGCTTACGTTCCATAACATTAAGCACTTCAAAGCCATCCATCTCTGGCATAACAATATCCAAAAGAATAGCAGAAATACCCGTTCCATACTGATCTAACAGCTGCAGACATTCCTCACCGTTTTCAGCCTCTAAAATTCTAAAATCATTACCGAGCATATCAGAAAGAATCTCTCTGTTCATTTCTGAATCGTCTACGATTAGAATCTGCTGACGCATTTTTTCTTTTTTTACCAGATCCGTATTTCCATTGGCGTCTACAATTCCTTTTTCCGTTACTACTGTATTTTTTTGATTTTTTGCCTGATACATCAGACGATCTGCCCTTTCCACTACCTTTTCAAGCATCTCATTGCTACAGAACAAACCTCCAACACTGACAGACAGATGTATAGTTGAATAGCCTGGAACATCTGCTGCAAATACGCGCTCTCTAATTTCTCGAAGCTTCTTGACAAATGTATCCTCATCGATTCCTGGAATCAGAAGTAAAAACTCATCGCCTCCATAACGCACTATGCTGTCTGTACTTCTAACACAGCTTCTAATCTGTTTTACAACTGTTTTAAGAACGGCATCGCCTGCCGAATGACCAAAAGTATCATTATAAATTTTAAAATCATCAAGGTCGATCATTGCAACACCCTGTATATTAACTGATGTCTTTAATTCGTCCTCGTAGTAACGTCTATTATATGCACCTGTTAAAACATCACGATATATCCTGTCATCAAGACCAAATATCTGATTTACAAGCTTATCACTCTCATTTTTATCAATCAGTGTCTCTAAATCTAACTTTTTAAGCATTTCAATTACATATGGAACACCATCAATTTCCACATACTTTGAAAACACCTGATAAAGCACAGAGTCTAAAAACTCAAGCTTTGTCTTTTCTGCCTTATCACGAAAGGCAATCACTGAAATACAATTCTCGCAAGGCTTGTTTTTTCCCCAGAAACAATAACAGGAACAGTCAGTTTTTGATGAAGGCTTTCCTGATGCCAAACACTGAATCCTATTTGCATCTACAAGACGAACAATTGTAAATACTTTTCTTAACTGTTCCATCTCTTTTTCTGCTTCTTCTGCTGTCAGCTGATATTCTGCTTCCATACCTGTTTCCTCCGCTGTGTATCATTTCTGGTACATATTTTTATTTATTGCACTATTAACTTGATTCTACCACAAAATATTTATTTTGGCTACAAAAAAGTGCAGCACCTTTTAGGTGGCTGCACTTTTGGCTACTAATATTTTTTTCGCTTATTATGGTCTCTGACCCATACCACCCTCAAGTGTAAGAGTCTCACCATTCATATACTTGAAATCTGGGGATGCTAACTGTACACAAACACGGCCGATCTCAAGCTCTGCATCACCAAAATGACCTGCTGGCGGCATCTTTACATTTGCCTTAAATGCGTCTGGATATGCCTTCTCAAACTGCTCTAACTGTGCAGTCCATGCAAGCGGGCAGATTACATTTACATTGATTCCGTCCTTTGCCCACTCGGTAGCTGCTACACGAGATAAGCCACGGATACCTTCTTTTGCTGCTGCGTATGCGCACTGTCCATAGTTTCCAAACAGACCTGCACCTGATGCAAAATTGATAACAGAACCCTTTGACTTTGCCAGATATGGATAACAAGCCTTCATGTAGTAGAATGCTGCATACAAACCAGAGTACATAGCAAGATTAAACTGCTCAGTTGTATGATCTGCGATAGAAACACCTGATGCGGATGCCTGTGCATTGTTGATCAGCACATCAATACCGCCAAACTCCTTTACGGTTTCCTCTACAACCTTATTTACAACAGCCTCATTGTCTGCTCCTGCATTAACGTCTGCCTGCATGATCAGAACCTTGATGCCGTAAAGACGCTCTAATTCTTCCTTTGCGTCCTCAAGCTTCTTTACATTACGTCCTGTAATTACAAGATTTGCTCCCTCTTTTGCATAAGCAGTTGCAATTCCGTATCCGATGGAACCGCATCTTCCATCACTTAAAACAGCACGTCCTGCTCCTGTAATGATGGCTGTCTTACCTGTTAAAAATCCCATTGGTTCTCCCTTCTTGTCTGTGTTTTGTTTGACTTTTGTCTGCACAGAACCTGTATATCAGTATCTTATCATATTCAAACAGTAATCACAAGACTATTTTTTCAACCACTTCTGCAGCACATGACACACAAGTTCCATATCGACTGGCTTTGTGACAAAAGTCGTGCGGGAAAGTCAAGAAACTTTTTGCAATTATCGGACAATGATGTCGAATTTTGTCGAAATGTTGT
>NZ_JAXWCK010000029.1:0-139933 GCF_037349415.1 Anthropogastromicrobium sp. | reverse complement strand
CCGTTAATCTTTGATGTATTGATTATGTTTGTACTTTCAAGAATGAATGTAGAAGGTGCAAATAAGAAACTGAAAGCAGAAAAAAGAATCACTGCAGATGAAGTAACAGATTCATCAGACATAAATTAGAATTGACAGGAAAAAACGTTGTCTGGTCGTTGCTCGATGAGACAGTGCTTTTTTCTATTATTTTTTAAGATTGCTCATTTGTATATGCTGTCATAAAATGTTCTGCAGATAGAAAATCAAATGTCGTTTTCTGTTAAAATCGTCCATAAAAGCCTCCATTCTTTTTTGCAATCGACACTTGCAATATCTTATTAAATGTGCTATAATAATAACATATTTAAAAGGATATTGCAACCTTTGACTGATTTACAATCGAGGTAATTTGTATGGAGCTGTCAAGAACAATCAATTCGGACAAACGCTACATCCTGCTTATACAAGTCAGATGGGCAAGTTTTTGTTCATGCGAAGATATGGAATGTCCATCCATCAGGCCGCAGCCTATACGATTGGCTTGGTAGGAATGGGTTTGTATGATAAACTGGCCCTTGCTCTTTTGTTACCACTTTCTGGATGTGTGTCAATTGTATGATACAATGTGGGAGTGGATGGACGGCACTGGAGCAATCATGTTCCTGTCTTGCGAAGCACCGAAAGATGTCTGAGGAGTCAGGAAAAGCGTAACGCTGGACTAAATCGCGATTCCAAAACAGCCCGAGGTGAGAAATCCTGACGGCTGCAATGGAATCCTCGTCCGACACGTCGGGCGGGGTTGTTCAAGATGTAGGTATCACAATGAATGATGTAAATCCGGATTATGTTGTTGTGGGAGAGGGACGATCATATTCATTGGATATTGCTGCGATGGCGAGTTCAAAAGAAAAATAGTACAAGATAACTGGAAAATGTTGTAAGTAAGATACATAAAGTTGTACTTGCGATGAATACACAATATGTTTAGGCAAATATCTGGAGGTAAAGTATATTATGAAACTTGAAAATTTTGTAGGAATGATGACAGGACATTTTGATAATAAGGATCAATTTAATAAGATGCAGGCAGAAGGGAAAATATATCCATATGCGGAACATGTAAATACAATCTGTAATGACAAAATAAATAACCTTCCTGAAGATTTCAAAGGAAAATTTGTTGTTGAAGAGAGTTATTATGAAATTAATGGGAAACGTCATGCATCTCCACATCTTTTCCTTATCACGGAAATAGAACAGGGAATTTTACTTTCTTCTTATGAAATTCCCAAAGGAGAAGATAAAAATACATTTTCATATGATTCTATGAAGAATGTTGATTACTCTAAACTAGAAAAATCTGAAAAATTTACCCCGGCACTTTATCATGAAAAGGACGGAATCTGGGAAGGAGGCAGCACAAGCCAGTTCTCTCCAGTAATGACATTCAAACTTTGGGAAAAGTTTTCCGACAATTTTCTGGAAGTATCGGAAAGCATGGAAGTTAATGGAAAGAGAATTTTTGGATATGATGAACCAATAATTTATAAGCGTGTATAATTATAACAGTGAAAGCAAGCTACCAGGATATTTTAACAGATTTTTCAGCTCAATATGAAGAGTGGAAGAAAGAAAATAGTGATGTTAATGATTCATGCCGAAAGTGATAGACCTAATGGTTGTATCCTTTCGGCATGAATTGTTACATTCGATTATTTTAGCCCCTCTTGTTGTGTTTTTATTGTGTTTTATCGTATAATATGGATACTGGAGGTGGTTTGGATGAAATACAAGATTTTAGTTGTCGATGATGATAAAGAATTGGTGAAAATGCTTTGTAGTTATTTTAATATGAAACAATATGAAACCATTACAGCTACAGACGGAATGGAAGCATTAAATAAAATAAAAATGAAACCGGATATTATTTTATTGGATATCAATATGCCACGCATGGATGGGATTGAAGTATGTCGTCTGATACGCAGTAAAGTGTTATGTCCAATTTTATTTCTGACAGCAAGAGTTGATGAAGATGATAAAATTAATGGGCTGCTTTCGGGCGGGGATGATTATATTACAAAACCGTTTAGTCTTCGGGAGTTGGAAGCGAGGATTGTTACAAACATAAAGAGAGAAGAGAGGCATCAACAAAAAACAAAATACCGTTTCATGGATGAAATGTTGATTGATTATTCTGAAAAAATAGTAGCTATAGCTGGACACAGGATGGAGTTCACAAAAATTGAATATCAGATTATTGAATTCTTATCCATGCATCCAGGGCAGGTGTTTGATAAAGAACGTATATATGCACAAGTCTGTGGATATGATGCACAAGGGGACAGTAGAACGATAACGGAATTAGTACGGCGTATAAGGAAAAAAATAGCGGATTATTCAGAAAAAGAATACATAGAAACTGTATGGGGGATTGGATACCGATGGAAAAAATAAGAAACTTGTCACTGAAAAAAACAATTCTGCTTTATTTTGTGATCAGCTTAACGGCAACATTTCTGTTATCTGGATTTACAGTTCATTTTGCAAGAAATATGCAGAATAAAATATGGGAAAAATATATTGATTATGCAGATTATACGGACGTGTTTCAGCAATATGGAAAGAAATACGAGATTGAGATATCAAGACCTAATCAATCGCAGATGAATCGTTTGGACTATCATCTTTCGGAAATGTGTGACTTTATGGAAACATATTCAGTATTGATTTTTTCAATTGTTGGGAGTGTTGCTGCGGTATTCTTTTTTTATAAAAACAAGTTAAAGACACCTCTGCAGGAATTAAAAGATGCCTCACAAATGATTGCGGATAATGAACTGGATTTTCATGTGTCCTATGAAAATAAAGATGAGATGGGAACTTTGTGTAAAGAATTTGAAATGATGCGAAGTGCTTTAGCAGATAACAACAGAAAGATGTGGCGAATGATTGATGACGAGAAGGCTTTGCGGAATGCAATTGCACATGACATACGTTCTCCACTTTCCATATTGCGTGGGTATCAGGAAATGCTCTTAGAGTTTGTATCTGCTGAGAGTATAAAAACAGAGGATGTTATTGATATATTACAAACAGGCATGTATCAGATTGACCGTATAGAGCATTTCACGGAAAACATGAGAAAAATGTCCAATTTAGAACAGAGGGAACTGCAATGTTCAGAGATAGTATTATCGGAGCTAGCAAAAAAGATTGAGACAGAAGCTGTCATGCTGTCCAAGAAGGAAAGTAAACTATGTAAGGTAGAAAGCGTACAGGAACAAAACGTTGTGAAAGTGGATGAGGAACTTGTCATGGAAGTGACAGATAACTTATTGGAAAATGCGGTTCGATATGCGCAAAAAAGTATTGCTCTGCAGATAAGGAAAAAGAATGGTTTTCTTATAATTTCTGTTGAAGATGATGGAATAGGATTTGTAGATACTGAGGAAAAAGTAACAGAGCCGTTTTATCATAAGAATCCACAAGATGATTTAAAGCATTTTGGTATTGGCATGTATATTTCTCGTATTTTCTGTGAAAAGCATGGAGGAAATTTGAAAATATATAATGCCAGACAGGGCGGTGCTCATGTAGAAGCTCTTTTTAAAGCTGAATAAAAATATGTTAGAAGGCTAAAATCATAAATAAAGTGGTTTTAGTCTTTTTTGTTGTGAATTTATTGAGAATTGATTTGTATGATGTTGTTAAAGAAATAAAGAAAGGAAGAGATACAATGAAAACAATCATAAAAAGAAGTATACTTGATTATTTAAAGAACCCTGTTTTATGGATTGGCTTGATTATTATAGTTGCCAGTATGTATCAATGTCTGTCATCGTATTTGCAAATTCATTATATCAAACCGAATGAACAGGTTACGCAAAATGATGTAGCATTGGGAGATGCCGATGTCATGGATGGTTACATTCCAACATCTGATGATAAGGAAAGAAGAAGGGAGTGGGAAGATACGATCAGAGAGACTTTAATGGACACCTCCAAAAATGGTTTTGGATTTAGCAGGCAAGAAGCGGATGATGTAGTGAAAAAAATTCAGAATATGGATGTAAAGACTGCTTCGGAGTTTTTGGAATCCCAATATGGCTATTATAACGCAACATATGCTTATGAAGACCTTGAAATTCATAAGGGGACAGCAGAAGAAATCAATCATTATATCGAACAGAAATTATCCGAACATTCTTTTTCCTGGTACTTTGCAAAAAAGTTCACGGATTTTGCAGGATTGCATATGGCCTTTTTTGCAACAGTCTTGCTATCATTTTTATTTATTCAGGATACACGAAAAAGTACCTATGAATTATTACATACAAAGCCTGTTACGGCAGTCCAATATATATGTGGGAAAGTAATAAGCGGATTCATTAGTATGCTGGGAGTATTAGTGATTTTGAATGTTATATTCTTTATGCTGTGTTTGAAAACGTCTTTAGAATCGGGCTTTCCAGTAACACCAATTGATTTTTGCGTGAATTCTCTGATCTATATTATTCCGAATCTTTTGATGATATGTTGTGTCTATACAATTACAGCAGTAATATTTAAAAATCCGCTTCCGGCAGCACCAATCTTGTTTTTACACATTATATATTCAAATATGCTGACCATGAAGAATGATATTTATTATATGAGACCGTTCTCTATTATGGTGCGATTCCCTGGCAGATTTTTTGAAACACATGCAGCCAAAATGTCAAATATAAATCAGATTATGCTTGTGATTTCATCTGTTATATTAGTATGTATTTCTGTTACAATCTGGAAAAGGAGGAGGGTTCATTGAAAACGGAACTAAAAAACTGCCTGTCGTTATATAAGATTTTTTATTCATGTGCATTTATACTGATATTGTGTGCTATTCATCCGATTGTATACTATGAAGAAATCGGTTCAGCGATTCAGTCTCCAATAGCATTTTTAACAATTATTTTTTGTAGTGACACGTATTTGATGGAAGTAAAAAGTAAGCGTGCCGATGTATTTCATTTGTATGATCAAAAAAAGCAGTTAAAAGTAATATCACAGAGAGTGTGCGTTCAAATATTATATTTATTAATACTTTCCTGTGTTGGATATGTTTTGTTTTTCTGGCAAAAACCGGGCAGTGTAAACGAAGGCGTTTCGGGTACTCAGATATTTCTTTTATTTTTCATTGCAATGTTCGGAACCATCTGGCTTTGGAGTATATGCTCTGTGATTTTATGTACATTGCTTGGAAATATGTGGGCAGGTATAGGATGTTTATTTGGAATTGTCATTGGTCTTATATCGAAAGAGGGCAGTTCATTTTTCGGGAATCTGGGATTGTTTTCTTTCAGCTCTTGTGAACCTAATCAATTAATGTCCGAGAGTTGGATTTATGGAACGCTTGTGTCTTTTATAGTGGGGCTGTTTTTATTTGCAGTATTACCAATGGCTTTAAAGAAAAGAGGATAGATTATGAGTATTAGAATAAATGATTTAACAGTTAGATTTAAAAATGGTGTAGTTGCAGTAAATAAGGCATCTCTTGAAATACCTAAGGGAATTTACGGACTTTTGGGTGAGAATGGTGCTGGAAAAACCACTTTGATGAGGGTTCTTACAACCGTTTTAAAACAAACGGAAGGAATGGTTTCGCTTGATGGAATTCTGTATAACGAGGGAAATTATGAGAAAATACAGAAAAAGATTGGTTATCTTCCACAGGAAATCGACTTATATCCGAATCTTACGGTGAAAGAATGTCTTGTATATATGGGGGGACTGTCAGGAGTATCCAGAAATGACCTCGAACAAAGAATTACATATTATCTGGAAAAGACTTCTCTTACAGAGCATCAGAATAAAAAAATGCGGCAATTATCTGGTGGTATGAAGAGACGTGTCGGACTCATACAGGCACTTCTTAATAATCCTGATTTTTTGATTATTGATGAACCTACCACCGGGTTAGATCCGGAAGAAAGAATAAGGATCCGCAATCTTCTGGTTGATTTTTCAAAGGATAGAACGGTGCTGTTTTCCACTCATGTAGTAGAAGATTTAGCAGCAACCTGTACACAGCTTGCCATTATGAAAAAAGGAAGTTTTTTATATTCTGGAAGCGTGAGTGGGTTGCTGGAAAATGCAAAGGGCTGTGTTTGGAATTGTACGGTACAAAATGCAGAAGAAGCCCGTTTGTTAGAAGCCAATTATTCTATTTCATCTAAGCAGTATGTAAAAAATGGAATTCATATGAAAGTATTAAGCAAAGAAAAGCCAAATGAAAATTGTGTCCCGGATAATGATATCACTTTGGAAGATGCATATATTTATTTGACGAATAGCTAGAATTATTAAGGCCCGCTGTTTGGCGGGCCATTTTTTGCTTTCTTGCAATGACTGTCATGTTGTAATATAGGTGTCATACCCAGCAGCACGCAGACGATATTCCATGCGGATTGCATTTTCGAGGCGAGAGAATGCACCAACTTGAACTTTATACAAGTCGCCGTCCATTAAAATAAAAGCTGGAAAACCTTCTTCTGTGAGCTGGGAGTTTAATTCGTAGGCATAATTTCTGTTTTTAAATGCACCGACTTGAACACGGTAAAGTTTAGAGGCAGGTGTATTGTCAGATAGAGGAGAAGGCGGCCGTTCATTTTGAGTGTTGTTGGAGATTTCAGGAGGATAAGATGCTGATGAGATTGAATCAGGTAGCTGACCTTCATTTTTAAGTGTTTCCAGTATTCCATTTGAAATTGCAGCAGCTATTTCCTCAAACTCCTCGTCAAATTTTAGATTGTCAGCATCATTGTCGATAAAACCAGTTTCAATTAAAACAGCAGGCATGTGAGAACGACGAAGCACCGCAAGGCCAGGGCGCTCAATTACGCCAATATCGCGAAAGCCAAGTGCGGCAAGCTCTCTGTTAATATCGCGTGCCATTTGTGCAGCTACGCCGCGGTCAGCATAGACTAGTGTTTCGATGCCAGATGCGTTTCCGGCAATTGGAGAGGCATTTCGATGAAAGGATATTAGATAATCAGCACCGCTTTCATTTGCAATCATTGCCTTTCGGTAAGGACTGTCATAAACATCATCTGTGCGTGTATACAAAACATCAACACCGTTTTGAGAGAGTAGTTCACCGACAGCAAGAGCCAGTCTAAGATTATCATCTTTTTCCTGTCTTCCCTTATAGACAGCACCGGGATCCATTCCGCCGTGGCCGGGATCAATAATAACAGTTGGCATGTAGGAATCCTCAAAAAGTTTGCTCCTTATAGGATATGTTTGTTTATATGTTGTGGTTCCTGTTTAAACAGAACTAATTGCATATGATTTGTAACTGTGATAGGATATTTGCAGGAGGAGAAAAACATGATACAGGATATTATACCACATCAATATGATAATCATTACATTGAATATCAGCCACAAATCACAGATTTTTGTATTTGCATAAAGGATGGAACAGTGCTGTTATGCCAAGATAAAAAAGAAAAGAACAGCTGGTACATACCAACATTCAAGGAGCTTGCAGAGCCGCTTTATGGTGCTGTTTATTTATTTGCCATTGACGGAAGACATTATTTTTTAAAGCAGATGACAGGGAAGGACGATACGGGATTGATTGAGGATGAGAGCAACATGACATCTGGTCCATCAGATCGCTTACAGGCACTTGAAAATACAAAAGGACTTACGGGAGCATGGAAAAACAGACGTGATATGCGTGAGATAATGCCTCGTTTTATTGCTTTTGCTGGAATTACGGCGCTTCAGCTTGATGGCTGGTATAGAAACAATCGTTACTGCGGTCACTGCGGTGGCTTATTAAAGAAAGATCATAAGGAGCGTATGCTTTATTGCGAGAAGTGCGGCAGCCGAGTATATCCGCGCATAAATCCGGCAGTTATTATTGCTGTAACGAAGGGGTCAAAGCTTCTTATGACAAAGTATGCAGGAAGAACGTATACCAGATATGCACTTGTAGCAGGCTTTACCGAGATTGGAGAGACACTTGAGCAGACAGTAGCAAGAGAGGTAATGGAAGAGACAGGTATTAGGGTAAAGAATCTTCGCTATTACAAGAGCCAGCCGTGGTCATTTACAGACACGCTTCTGACTGGATTTTTCTGTGAGGCTGATGGCGAACAAGATATTCGTCTTGATAAGGAAGAACTCTCTGTTGCCGAGTGGATCGAGCGCGACAAAATTGATCAGGCTCAGGATTCTTACGATGACCTGAGCCTGACAAATGAGATGATATGTTATTTTCGTGATCACAAGGATGTATGATGAGATTATTTATTATTATAGAAGCGAAGCACACCGTCCATCTGCGCTGTCATATTGAGAAGCAGACTGTCTGCAATGGTAAGCGCACACATCGCCTCAACGACAACAACAGCACGAGGAACAATCAAAGGATCATGGCGACCTTTGATCGTCAGTTCCATCGGTTCCTTATTGCGTGAAATTGTCTGCTGCGGACGGAAGATCGAAGGTGTAGGCTTAACTGCTGCACGAACAATAATGGTATCACCATCACTTATGCCGCCCAGAATGCCGCCTGCATGGTTGGTTTTCTTGGCGGTATTTCCATCCTCATTAATATAGAAGGAATCGTTGTTTTCTGAGCCGACAGCATGTGCTGCTGCGAAGCCATCACCGATTTCAATTCCCTTAACAGCACCGATAGAGACAAGCGCTTTAGAAAGATTAGCATCAAGCTTTTCAAATACAGGATCGCCAAGGCCAGCTGGAACACCTGTGATGCGGCATTCGATTACACCTCCGGAGGATTCCTTTTCTTCAATCATGCGGTCAACATATTTTTGTGCCATTGCAGCAGCTTCTGCATCTGGCAGATGGAATGGATTGTTGTCAATCTCTTCTGGACAAAATGTTTTAGCTGCAACAGGTCCAATAGATGAGGCATAGGCAGTAATAGAAATGCCAAGCTGCTCTAAAAGCTTCATAGCCACAGCACCACCTGCCACACGTCCGATTGTCTCACGACCGGATGAGCGTCCGCCGCCGCGATAATCGCGAAAACCATACTTTTGATCAAATGTATAATCTGCATGACCAGGGCGATAGCTATTTGCAATTTCGGAATAATCTTTAGAGCGCTGTGTCTCATTGATTACTTCCATAGCAATTGGTGTACCAGTTGTGCGTCCCTCAAATATACCAGAGAGAATATGAACACGATCTGCCTCATTTCGTGGGGTAGAGTAACGTGATTGTCCTGGACGTCTGCGGTTTAGCTGCATTTGGATATCTTCTTCTGAGAGAAAAAGCCCTGCCGGACAGCCGTCAACGACAACGCCGATTGACGGACCGTGTGACTCGCCCCAAGTAGTAATACGAAAAATAGTGCCAAAGGATGAACCTGCCATAAAAACCTGCCTTTCTGTGCAAAAAATCAGTTTTAAACAAACTGATTGGATGTCTCATCATAATAATAATCAATTTGAGCGAGTGTGTTGCAGAGTGTTTGCTTGTCTGCGTTTAGACTGATGCATAATTCGTCAAGACTTGGATAAAAATCGCGAAGCTGCGTATTGATATAGCTTAAAAGAATTACTGGATCTTTAGGTAAAACGGTCATGAAAAGCCTCCTATTATTAATTGTCAGAATGTGAGCAGCCGCATGAACAGGATTCATGCTGAAAATGTTCAGTCTGTGAGTGCGAAATTCCCTGACTGTCAAATTCACCGGGACAGCTGGTATGCAGGTAGCTGTCAACAAAGTGATGAAGGAGCGCGGCCTGTGTGGTGGAGGCAATGTGATAATGTACTTCCTTTCCATGTCGATTTCCTGTGATCAGCCCTGCATCTTTTAGACAGCGCAGGTGATGGGAGACAGCGGGAGCACTCATGCCGACAGCAGCAGAGATATTAAGTACGCATTCCTCACTGTGACACAGCAGCCAGAAGATCTGAAGACGTGTACCGTCACAAAGCTGTTTGAAGGCACTGGCCATATCTGCACAGGTATCTTTAGAGGGCATTGCCTCAAGAACGTTATGGATATCCCCATGATTATGTGGGAGAATTGGAGTTGTCATATAAATTACCATGCCTTTCCGTAATCTGCTGGTGTAAGCAGACACAAGTATGAGATTGCTGTTTTTGCAAATGAGGGTTTTAATGAAGTTTTTTATAAAAAAACAAATATACGTTCACAAAATACAGCAAATTAGCAAGATTGATTGACAAAAAAATAAGAATCATCTAGCCATGTCATCTATTTTACTATAGGAAAAATAAAAATACAAGATTTTTTAGGATTTTCCACTTTACTAATTGCCAGATTATGTTATAATATTAACAGAGTGTCTGTGAAAACAGTAAAGGTCTGTTTGGACACAAAAGAAAACCGGGAGCAATCCCTTATTTTTAGGAGGTTTATAATGGCTAAGTGGGTTTACAAGTTCCAGGAAGGCAATGCTTCTATGAGAAATCTTCTCGGAGGCAAGGGCTGCAACCTGGCTGAGATGACCGGTCTTGGCATGCCGATTCCACAGGGTTTCACTGTAACGACTGAGGCATGTACCGAGTATTACAACTGCGGAAAGAAGATTTCTGATGAAATTCAGACTCAGATCTTTGATGCATTAAAGTGGTTAGAGGAGTACAATGGCAAGAAGTTAGGCGACGTAGAGGATCCGTTACTTGTTTCTGTTCGTTCTGGTGCACGTGCATCCATGCCAGGTATGATGGATACCATCCTGAACCTGGGTCTGAACGATGTATCTGTTGAAGGCTTCGCAAAGAAGACTGGCAATCCAAGATTTGCTTACGATTCTTACAGAAGATTCATCCAGATGTTCTCTGACGTTGTTATGGAGGTTCCGAAGAGCCATTTTGAGAAGATCATCGATGAGATCAAGGCTGAGAAAGGTGTAACCTACGATGTAGAGCTGACCGCTGATGACTTAAAGGAACTGATTGTTCGCTTTAAGAAGGTTTACTTTGATGCTATGGGAAGTGAGTTCCCACAGGATCCTACTGTACAGCTGATGGAGGCTGTAAAGGCTGTATTCCGTTCTTGGGATAATCCGCGTGCTATCGTATACCGTCGTATGAATGATATTCCGGGTGACTGGGGTACCGCTGTAAACGTACAGACCATGGTATTCGGTAACAAGGGTGAGACATCTGGTACAGGTGTTGCATTTACACGTAATCCATCTACTGGTGCAAAGGGTATCTTCGGTGAGTACCTGTTAAACGCACAGGGCGAGGACGTTGTTGCTGGTGTTCGTACACCACAGCCGATCTCTACTCTGGAGCAGGCTATGCCAGAAGTTTACAAGCAGTTCATGGATCTGGCTACAAATCTTGAGAATCACTTCCATGATATGCAGGATATGGAGTTCACCATCGAGGAAGGCAAGCTGTACTTCCTGCAGACACGTAACGGTAAGAGAACCGCTCCGGCTGCTATCAAGATCGCTTGTGACCTTGTAGATGAGGGACAGATTACTCCTGAGGAAGCTGTATGCCGTATCGAGGCAAAGTCTCTTGATCAGCTGCTTCATCCAACATTCGATACCGCTGCATTAAAGGCAGGTGAGGTTATCGGTTCTGCACTTCCGGCATCTCCAGGTGCTGCTGCTGGTAAGGTTTACTTTACTGCAGACGAGGCTAAGGCTGCTGGTAAGGGCGGCAGAGGCGAGAGAGTTATCCTGGTTCGTCTTGAGACTTCTCCAGAGGATATCGAGGGTATGCATGCATCTCAGGGTATCCTGACTGTTCGTGGTGGTATGACATCTCACGCAGCAGTAGTTGCACGTGGTATGGGTACTTGCTGTGTATCTGGCTGCGGCGAGATCAAGATCGACGAGGAGGCTAAGACCTTCGAGTTAGGTGGCTACACATTCCATGAGGGAGATTACATTTCTCTGGATGGTACTACTGGTAAGATTTATAAGGGCGACATCAAGACCGTTGAGGCATCTGTAGGTGGTGACTTCGGACGTGTTATGGCTTGGGCTGATCAGTTCAGAAAGCTGTCCGTACGTACAAACGCAGATACTCCGGCAGATACTTTAAATGCAGTAAGACTTGGTGCAGAGGGTATCGGTCTTTGCCGTACTGAGCATATGTTCTTCGGTGAGGATAGAATCCCGAAGATCCGTAAGATGATCCTTTCCAAGACTGTTGAGCAGAGAGAGGCTGCATTAGCAGAGCTTCTTCAGTTCCAGAAGGCTGACTTCAAGGCTATGTATGAGGCTCTTGAGGGACGTCCGATGACAGTTCGTTACCTGGATCCGCCGCTGCATGAGTTCGTTCCTACCGATCCGGAAGATATCGCAGCACTGGCTAAGGATATGAACCTGACCGTTGAGGAAGTAAAGGCTACCTGTGATTCCCTGCATGAGTTCAACCCAATGATGGGTCATCGTGGATGCCGTCTGGCTGTTACCTATCCTGAGATCGCTAAGATGCAGACAAGAGCCGTTATGGAAGCTGCTATCGAAGTTGCAGAGGAGAAGGGTTATGACATCGTTCCAGAGATCATGATTCCGTTAGTAGGCGAGAAGAAAGAGCTGAAGTTCGTTAAGGACGTTGTTGTAGAAGTTGCAGAGCAGGTTAAGAAGGAAAAGAATTCCGACATGCAGTATCATATCGGTACCATGATCGAGATTCCGCGTGCCGCACTGACCGCTGATAAGATCGCTGAGGAAGCTGAGTTCTTCTCATTTGGTACAAACGACCTGACTCAGATGACCTTTGGTTTCTCTCGTGATGATGCAGGTAAGTTCTTAGATTCCTACTACAAGGCTAAGATCTACGAGTCCGATCCATTTGCAAGACTTGATCAGGAGGGCGTAGGCCAGCTGGTTAAGATGGCAGTTGAAAAGGGACGCGCTACCAGACCAAACTTAAAGTGCGGTATCTGTGGTGAGCACGGTGGAGATCCAAGCTCCGTAGAGTTCTGCCATAAGGTAGGCTTAAACTATGTTTCTTGCTCACCGTTCCGTGTGCCGATCGCAAGACTGGCTGCTGCACAGGCTGCATTAAACAATAAGTAATTAAGTAACCTTTTAAGGTAAAAATAAAAATGGGCTGTAATCTGTGAAAACAGGTTGCAGCCCATTTTTTATGAGAATTGAGCACTCAACTATTCATGTAAATACACTGGAAGATTCATCAATACGACAGCAGCCATTTAAAAATTCTTCCATGGCGCGCGAAAAATAACGTCCTTTTTTCCAATAAAAGCAGACGCGTCTTGTATTGTGCTGAGTAGGAAGCCGATAATAGACTACATTTTTGTTGCGCGGAATACGGCTTAAAATAATATCACCGATAAAGCAGATTCCAAGACCAGATTGGCAGATGTTATAAGCAGTCATCTGCTGATCCATATTTAAAATGATATTGGGTTTGAAATTGCTGTCCTGACAAATTAGGCGGGCACGTCTTCCGGTATCATTTTCATTTCGCAGCATAATAAATGGAAGATCTGAAAATAAACGAAGCGGAACAACTGGCACAGAATCCATCTGGAAATCTTTTCGTTCAATCAGATCATTTGGAATCTGAAAGGAGGTTAATTCGCTGTTGATTGAAAAAGAGTGTGGAACTGCCAACACAAGATGTTCTTCTTTATATAATTTGCTGTCAAAGACAGCAGAGTCAAGAGTTGTGTTATCTAAAATCAGATCGACAATACCCTTCTGCAAAAGTTCAGTTAACTGTGTTGTATTTTCTTCAATTAAATTGATTCTAATGTTTGGGTAGCGTGGTGCAAAGTTTGAGATGAGAGATGGCAAAATCCAGGATGAAAACAGATTGCTGCCGCCAAGCGTTAAAGTTCCTGTTTCCAAATTGTCAAAATCATAGACAAACTGCGAAAATCCCTTTTCCACTGCGAGAATTTCTTCAACGCATCGGATGTATTCTTTTCCACACTCCGTCAAAGAAAGCGGCTTTGTGCTGCGGTCAAAAATAGGAAAACCAACCTTTTTTTCTACGCGTTTTACATTAGCACTTAAAGAAGGCTGTGAAATAAAAAGGTTCGCAGCTGCTTTTGAAAAACTTTTATCCTTGTAAACTTGGTAAACATATTCCATTCCATGAAACATAAAAATACCATCCTTATCGTGTTTTTTTTGTAAAAAATATTAAAAATACTATAACTTAAACACTATAATAACTATAAAAGTATATGTATTTGATTATATTATACTGACAATCTATAATTAAGACAAGGGTAAGATATTAAATCTTAAAAATATTCCAAAGATTGCAGTTCACGGCTCAGCCAATATTTATAGCAAAGCACTAAGGTGAATGGATTTCACGAGCCGGACACTTGAAGCAGGTCTTTCAAAGTAATGTATAACAAGAAAGAACATAACAGGAGCCTGCGGAGTTTGGTCCGGCGACGAAACCATTACACCGAAGGGCTTTCGTAAAATGACACGTGAACTACAACTTCCAAAGTGCTATTAGGGATAAAGTGGAGGAAATAAGAAATGAATGAAAAGGTATATAAGGAAGCAGAAGGGATGAATGATATGACAGAAAATGAAATGGAGTTTCGTGTTGAGAAGGATTCAATCGGAACTAAGGATGTGCCTGAAAACGTTTATTATGGTGTACAGTCACTGCGTGCAGCAGAGAATTTCCATATTACAGGATTAAATATGCACCCAGAGATTATTAACAGCTTGGCTTACATCAAGAAGGCAGCAGCTATCACAAACTGTGAGGCTGGTCTTCTTGACAAGAGACGTACACAGGCAATCGTTCAGGCATGTGATGAGATTCTTGAAGGAAAGTTTCGTGAGGATTTTATCGTTGATCCGATTCAGGGTGGTGCAGGAACTTCTTTAAATATGAATGCAAATGAGGTTATTGCAAATAGAGCAATTGAGATTCTAGGCGGAAAGAAGGGTGATTATTCCGTTGTTAATCCAAATGATCATGTTAACTGCGGACAGTCTACAAATGATGTTATTCCAACAGCAGGAAAGATGACATCACTTCGCCTGTTAAAGAAGCTTAAAAAGCAGCTGCTTCGTCTTCATAGTGCTTTAGAGCAGAAGGCAGATGAGTTTGATAGCATTATCAAAATGGGAAGAACACAGCTACAGGATGCAGTTCCGATTCGTCTGGGACAGGAATTTAAGGCATACAGTGTTGCAATTTTACGAGATTTGAATCGTATGGATAAGGCAATGGATGAGATGCGCACCTTGAACATGGGCGGTACAGCAGTGGGTACTGGATTAAATGCAGATGAATCTTATCTTCGACGCATTGTTC
Source organism: Anthropogastromicrobium sp. (assembly GCF_037349415.1). Taxonomy (NCBI): domain Bacteria; kingdom Bacillati; phylum Bacillota; class Clostridia; order Lachnospirales; family Lachnospiraceae; genus Anthropogastromicrobium; species Anthropogastromicrobium sp. The sequence goes on along the minus strand of NZ_JAXWCK010000029.1, from coordinate 124,666 downwards.
CAAACTTAAGCGAAATTTCCGGCATGGATCTGGTGCAGGCATATGATTTGATTGATGCAACTCAGAACCTTGATTCTTTCGTAGCAGTATCTGGTGCAGTAAAGGCATGTGCAGTTACACTGTCAAAAATTGCAAACGATCTTCGCCTTATGTCTTCGGGACCGAGAGCAGGTTTTGGAGAGATTAATCTTCCAGCAAAGCAGAATGGTTCTTCCATCATGCCAGGCAAAGTAAATCCAGTTATTCCTGAGGTTGTAAATCAGGTAGCATTTAATGCTATTGGAAACGATATGACAATTACAATGGCAGCAGAAGCAGGACAGTTAGAGCTGAATGCATTTGAGCCAATTATTTTCTATTGTCTGTTCCAGTCAATTGATACGATTGCATATGCTGTAAATACATTTGTAGATAACTGCGTAATCGGTATTACTGCAAATGAAACCCGCTGCCGCTATTTTGTTGAGAATAGCGTTGGAATTATCACTGCAATCTGTCCGTATGTTGGTTATCAGAAGGCAGCTGAGATTGCGAAAGAAGCTATTAAAACAGGTGAGTCCGTAAGAAAGCTTATCATTGAGAAGGGGCTTCTTACAAAGGAGCAGATGGATGAGATTATGGATCCAGTCCAGATGACAGAGCCTGGAATTTCTGGAAAGACAGTAAACAAAATTTGAATGCTTTACATGTAAATGATGTTGGGATTTTAAAAGAGGATATGAGTGATTTTCTCATATCCTCTTAATTATACAAAGAAGTTTGCTTTATTAAAAAATGATATCCCACAGTCCAGTAGACATGAAAAACAGAACTAACATTACAACAGGAACGACATAGCGCATTAAAATTCCATAGAGTTTTTCGCGTTTAAATGACTCACCATTTTTTGTAACTTCATCTGTAATCCACTTTGGTCCAATAACCCAGCCAATCAAAATGCTGGTAAGCAGCGAGATAAACGGCATTAAAAAGCTGTTGCTGATATAGTCAGCCAAATCAAGCAGCTGTCCAACAGAACCATTTGGAAGCTTCAAATCAAAATAGAACACGTTGTAGCCAAGGCAGATAATAACTGCAGTTATAAGAGAGTAGGTACCTATGATGACGCACATTTTCTTTCTTGATTTGTGAAACAGCTCCATGCAGTTTGCAACTAGTGTTTCCATGACAGAGACACATGAAGTAAGTGCGGCAAAGCCAAGCATCAAGAAGAATGCAATTCCAACAAAACGACCGGCAGCTCCCATTGAAGCAAATACCTTTGGAAGTGAAAGGAAGGTCAGGCTAGGACCTGAGGTCATACCGTCAGTTCCAAGGAAGACAAACACAGCCGGAATGATCATAAGACCAGATAAAAAGGCAACGCCGGTATCAAAGATCTCAATTTGGTTGATGGACTTGCTTAAATTTACATCATCCTTTACATAAGAGCCATAGGTGATCATGATACCCATAGAAACACTTAAGGAGAAGAAAAGCTGACTCATCGCATCAAGCAAAATCTCCAGAAAACGCTTAACAGTAAGACCTTTAACATTTGGAATCAGGTAGACTGCTAAACCATGAAGACCAGTACGGACTGTGCCATCTTCAGTCTCATAAGAAAGCGTTAAGGAAAAGATTGCAATACCGATAATCAAAATAAGCAGAATCGGCATTAAAATACGAGAATACTTTTCAATTCCTTTTTCAACACCAAGATAAACAACCCATGCAGTCAACGCAAGAAAAATAAACATAAATACAATAGGCGCTTCAGTTGATGTGATAAAGGAAGTAAAATAGCCATCTTGTGCAGGAGCCTCTGTTCCAGAAACTACATAAGCAGTTAAATATTTGACGATCCAGCCTCCAATTACAGAGTAGTAGGTCATGATCAGTGCAGGAACAAGGAAAGTAAGATATCCAAGAAATTTCCATTTGCTACTTATTGCGGCATAGGCATTCAGTGCATTTTTCTTTGTTTTTCGTCCGATAGCGATATCAGTTGTCAGAAGGACGAAACCGAATGTGAGAACTAAAACTAGATAAATGATTAAAAATAATCCTCCACCATCCTTGGCACAAAGATAAGGAAAGCGCCAAATATTTCCGACACCGACTGCGCTTCCGGCGGCTGCAAGGACAAAACCAATCGAGCCGCTGAAGCTATTCTTTTTTTGCTGCATAATACACCCCTAATATAAAATAGTAATATTGGTTAAGAACCTTGAACTATCATATCATGGAATGTTGTTCTTTACAAGTGACGAAAATATTTAAAAAACTGCTTTTGTGCAAAAATGCCAAAAAAGTACTTGATCTATTTTAACCTATTTCAGTTGCCAAGCGTCCAATCCATACTTTGGCGGATAAGCTGCTGATATTGTGGGCAGTCAAAAATTTCAGGCGTGTGACCAGGACAAAGATAAATCAGACGTCCTTTACCTGAGTTTTTACACCATCCGGCAGGATATTTCTGATTTTTGTACTGGTAGGTAAGGATTATTTCTTTGTTATCTGGCACAAGCTCAAATTGATAAGGTTCTTCATCAAGAGAAAAGCTTTTGCAGCTTTCTGTTACAGGATGAGCAGACGGCTCAAAGCGGATAACTTCATGATGTGGGTGACCAAGAAATTTTGCGCCAGCAAGTGTTAGAAGACGATCATGACTTTGAATACTAATTCCATTATGAAGTAAAAGTGCACCGCCGCCGTTTTCTACGAAGTGCTCGAAAGCGTTAGCTTCGTCATCACAAAGCTTTGATTTCCATATATCAAGATAAGAGATGATACCTGAAATATGATCTTTTTCTAAGGTGAGAAGTTTTGACGTATCGTCAGTACAAATTAGCTCATAGTCTGATAAAATAGATGCAAGGCGCTTGTCAACACCTGCTAAGCCATGATAGATTGCGTCATTGTAATTTCCTATTACAAGAATTTTCTTTTTCATAAGTTTGTTATCCTTTCATTTTACTTAAATAAATGTTTGCCTTACCACGGAAGTTCTTTTCCAGTGTAATCCAGATAAAGTGGGCGCGAATTAATTGGATGAGGAGTATCCAAAACAACATGTAAAATTCCTTCTGCAGAAACATCTGGTGTGATCTTTGCAGTCGTGTCAAGATGACCACGCATATAGGTAGCGACATGACCTGGATGAATCGCAAATACCTTGCCTCCAAGCTTTCTTATATTATTGTGAACAAGAGCAGACTGCATGTTGTTGGCGGCCTTAGACATACAATAGCCAAACCATCCAGTGCGTTCACAATCGGCAATGCTTCCAGCCTCAGAAGAAATATTTACAATAGTTTTTTCGCTACTGTTTAATACAAGTGAAGAAAGAGCATTGGTTATGCGAAGCGTGCCGATGGCATTTACATTTATCACGCGCATTATTTCATCAAAGTCAAGATCATCACCGAGATTTTTGTTCATGTCACCAAGGATTCCGGCACAGTTGATTAACAGGTCAATGTGATCAGTCAAGTTTTTGATATCATTTGAAGCTTTCAAAACACTCTCATCACTTCCGATATCGGCACAGACAATTGCCATTTGATTGGGATATAAAGATTGTAAAGCATCAATCTGCTTTTCTGTTTCATCTCTGCGAACTGCGATTACAAAATAACCGCGTGCAAGCAGCTTTTTTGTAAGAGAAAATCCAACACCATGATCCGTTCCTGTTACGAGTGCAGTTTTTACTTCTGGAGAAATTGTTTTCATAAAAAATCCATCCTTTCAATAATTGGTATCTTTATTATACTGCTTCAAGGCCACTTGAAGTCAATGCGTATTCTTATCAAAATGATGAAAGTTTACAAATTTTCTCCAAAAATTTTCTATAATATTCCCAATTCTGCTGATATCTGGTATACTAAGAATGAGTATGTCTCTTTATGAGGCAAAATAGGGAGGTTAGAAAAATGGCTAGTAAGGCAGTAATGGAAAAGTACGCAAAGCTGGCAGTAGCGAGCGGCGTAAATGTTCAGCCGGGACAGATGCTTGTAATCAGCGCATCCGTAACTGATTATGAGTTTGTAAGAATGTGCGTAAAGGCAGCATATGAGGCTGGTGCCGGATACGTTAAAATAAACTGGCATGATGAGCAGGATAATCTGATGAATTATCAGTATGCAAGTACAGAGACATTAGAGGAGACTCCTCAGTGGAAGTACGATATGACAGACTGGGAACATAAAAAAGGTTGCTGCTATCTTCATGTGATTTCTGATACACCAGGTCTGATGAAGGACATTGATCCAGAGAAGATTCAGCGTGTTCAGGCTGCATATAGCAAAAAGAATGCACCGTTAAAGAAATACACGATGAACAATGACGGTCAGTGGAGTATCGTGGCATTGCCATCAGCAGGCTGGGCTAATAAGGTATTTCCAGACAAAAAAGAAGACGAAGCAGTTGAGGCACTCATGGATGCTATTTTAATGAGTGTGCGTGTGAATGAGGAGAATGATCCAGTAGAAGAGTGGAATAAACACAATGCAGAGATTCTTGGTCATTCAAAGAAGTTAAATGAATATAATTTCAAGGCACTTCATTTTACAAATGAGCTTGGAACTAATTTGACAGTAGAGCTTGTTAAAAATCATATCTGGGGCGGCGGCTGTGAGTATTCCACAAAGGGAGTGTTATTCAACCCGAATATGCCGACTGAGGAAAACTTCTGTATGCCGCTTAAGACAGGTGTAAATGGAAAGGTATATGCATCAATGCCTCTCAGCTATCAGGGAAAATTAATTGAAGATTTTTGGCTGGAGTTTAAGGATGGCAAGGTTATTGATTACGGTGCAAAGAAGGAACAGGATGTATTAAAGAGTCTTGTTGAATTTGATGAAGGAAGCTGCTATTTAGGCGAGGTTGCATTGATCAGCTATGACTCTCCAATCAAAAATACTGGAATTTTATTCTACAATACCTTATTTGATGAGAATGCATCCTGCCATCTGGCATTGGGAGACGCTTATCCTATGAATGTAAAGGGCGGAACTGAGATGACAGATGAGGAATTAGCTGCAGCAGGTGCAAATAAATCTATGACTCATGTAGATTTCATGTTTGGATCAAGACAGATGCATATCGAAGGTATTTGTCAGGATGGAAGTACAGTAACTGTATTTGATCACGGAAATTTTGTATTCTAATTTATAATTAAAAGGAAAGAGGAGAAAAAGATGTTAAAGAATGGAATTGTATGGAAGGATACACAGGGAAATCCGCTTCACGCACATGGAGGATATATGATTTTCCATGAGGGCTATTATTATTGGTACGGTGAGGATAGAAGAAATAATTTCTATGTCAGCTGCTATCGTTCACAGAATTTGACAGATTGGGAGTTTAGAAATCATATTCTGACGACAAATTCGAAGATGGAAGGCTATCGCGTGCGTACAACGCTTATGCTGACTACTGAGGATGGAAAAAAGGTAAATCTGGAGCGTCCAAAGGTACTATATAATAAGAAGACAAACAAATTTGTTATGTGGGCTCATTTTGAAAATGGAAAAAATTATCTTGATGCAGCAGTTGCTATTGCAACATGTGATACACCAGATGGTGATTTTACTTATCATGGTCATTTCAATCCATATGGTTATATGTCAAGAGACTGCACACTTTATCAGGAAGAGGATGGAACTGCATATTTTATTTCTGCATCGAGAGATAATGCCGATCTTCATGTGTATCGTTTATCAGATGATTATATGAATGTAGATTGTCTTGTTCATCGTCTGTGGCAGGGCGAGTATCGTGAGGCACCAGCTGTAATTAAGGGAAAATATCATTATTATATGATTTCATCTTTCTGTACCGGATGGGCGCCAAACCAGGGCAAATATGCATGGGCTGATTCAATCGAGGGACGCTGGAGTTCATTAAAAGAAATCGGTGACGAGACAACATATGACAGTCAGTCCGCATTCCTTTTAAACGTAAATGGAAAGCTTTTGTATGTAGGAGACCGTTGGGGCGGTGATGGTGACAAATATTTTGAGTCTGGTTATGTTGTTTATCCATTAAAGGAAACAGAAGATGGACTTGAAATGAGTTATCAGGATACTGCGGAGTTTAAGTAAAAATCAAAAATAAATAAAATTGTTTAATAGGTGTATAGTCAGAAAAAATCTGGTTGTGCACCTATTTTTGCAGATAAGGGGAAAATAGTCGAAAGTGCATAATGTCAAAATTTTAGGCTATAGAAATATCATAAAAATTGCCATATAATGATGCTAACAAGATAAAAATATTATTGGAAAGGTGATTTTTATGGGAGAGAATTTTTCAATGCTGCGAGCTGAGGCAGCAACAGACAGTATTACACTTTATTGGGAGCGTCCACAGGGAAGATTTGGAACAACATACGAAATCTTTTTGAAAGGTGCGAATCAGACGGAGGCTGATTTTACATTAATTGGCAGCACGCAAAAGACGCATTACACAATAGAAAATTTACAGACAAATACGGAGTATGAGATTTTAGTAAAAGGAATTTATCAAGTTGATATGGCGCTTATTGAAGATGGAAGCAAGTCGGTGCAGACTGAGAAGGAAATTAAACAGCAGACGATTATAATGCATACATTTAACAGAAGCGTTGTAATTGATATCACAAAGGCACCATACAATGCAGTTGGAGATGGAAAAACATTAAATACAAAAGCAATTCAGTCAGCGATTGATGATTGCCCAAAAGATGGCTGCGTGCTGATTCCAAGCGGTACTTTTATGACAGGTGCGCTGCGTTTTCACAGCGATATGGAATTGTATTTAGATGCGGACGCCATCCTTCAGGGAACTGCTAATCCAGAAGATTATCTTCCACGAATTTGGAGTCGTTTTGAGGGAACTGAGATGGAGTGCTACAGCAGTTTGTTAAATATAGGTGCACTTGATCCAAATGGAAATCATAGAGCTGATTATGAAAGTGCGTTTGCCTGCAAAAATGTAGCCATCCGTGGAAAAGGAACTATTGCAAGCGGCGGTCGAGTGTTAGCAGAACGTATTATAGCCTCTGAGGCAGAAAATCTAAAAGATTATCTGGCATCGCTTGGCGATAAGATCAAGGAATGCGAGAAGCCAGAGACGATCCCGGCGAGAGTGCGTCCACGCTTGATTAATATGAGCAACTGCCAAAATGTAGAGTTAGCAGGCGTTACACTTCGTGATGGTGCCTGCTGGAATATTCATATGATCTACTGTGATCATGTTGTAACACATGGATGTACATTTTATTCTCATGGCATTTGGAATGGAGATGGCTGGGATCCGGATTCATCTTTGGATTGTGTAATCTTTGACTGCGTATTTAATACAGGAGACGATTCTGTTTCTATCAAGTCAGGCAAGAATCCACAGGGAAATGAAGTGAACATTCCGACAAAAGGAGTTCGTGTGTTTGACTGTCGCTGTACAATGGGTCATGGCATTACAATTGGAAGTGAGATGTCAGGCGGTGTAGAGGATGTAAAAATCTGGGACTGCGATATGGAGGCAGCGCTGTGTGGTTTTGAGATCAAGGGTACAGCAAAGCGCGGCGGATATGTAAAGGAAATTCATGTATATGACAGCGTATTTCCACGTGTTCTGATGCACAGCGTTGGCTACAATGATGACGGCATTGCAGGACCAGACCAGCCGTATTTTACTGACTGCACATTTGATAATCTTCGTTTGACCGGTACCTATCAGGATCACGAAGCAGCATGGCATGAATGCGATGTGATTGAACTGTGCGGTTTTGACAAGCCGGGACACGAGATTAAGCGTGTTAAGTTCACTGATATTCGTTTTGGAAAAGAGGGAGCGGATACTGCTGGCAATATTTCAATCAAGCGATGTGAGGATGTGTCGCTAAACTTTTAAGATAACAGAAGGGAAGATGCAGAATAATGAGAGAAGAAAAGCTAATCAATCGTGGATGGCAGTTTGCACTTTTGCCATGCACACCAATTGATGCAAAGACAGCAAAGAAAAAAGAATTACAAAGAAAACAGTCAGGGGAAGATGTTCGCACAGAGTTGGAAAACTTGCAATTTGCAGAAGTTGACCTTCCACATGACTGGGCAGTAAGCAGGCCATTTAATAAAGTAATGGAAGATGGAATGTCACAGGGCTTTCGTGACCGCTGGGGAATTGGCTGGTATAAGAAGACTCTGAATATTGAGGAAAAGAAGAAAGGTAAACGTTATCTTCTTTATTTTGGCGGTGTGTATGAAAACGCAGTGCTTTGGGTAAATGGTATGAAAATTGGCAGTCACAAATATGGCTACAGTTCATTTAAGATGGATATTACAGATGCTGTGCAGAGTGGTGACAATGAGCTGTTGATGCGTGTGGATAATTCTGTTTCACCGGCAGACCGCTGGTATAGCGGATGCGGAATTTACCGCGACGTGACACTTCGTATTGTTCCAGAAAATCATCTTGATTTGTGGAATATTCAAGTACATAGCAAAATAGAAAAAATCGTAGAAACAGAATGTGCAAAGGATTCAAAAGAAACAGAGAGTGCTGCAAAATTCACTGCCGCCATTCAGGTCGAGACTGGACAGAGCAGTGCTGTTCAGGGAATTATGTGTCCAATTACACAAGACTCAAAACAATCAGTTTTCATTGCAGAGGGAGCGAATGGAATGCTTACCTTCTATATTAAAGATGCAAAGCTTTGGTCAGCAGAAAATCCGAATCTTTATCGTTTGACTGTTTCTACAGAAAGCGATAGTGTATCACTTGTAATAGGTCTTAGAGAAGTGATATTTGATACAAAGAAAGGACTACTTGTAAATGGTGTTTCGACTAAGTTAAAGGGTGTATGTCTTCATCAAGAGGCAGGCTGCCTTGGAACAGCTGTGACAAAAGAAATTTGGAGAGAGCGTCTTACTCATTTAAAGAAGCTTGGCTGCAATGCCATCCGCGCAGCACATCACACCTACTCAGAGGATTTTCTTGATTTGTGTGATGAAATGGGCTTTTATGTGTATGAGGAATGTTTTGATAAATGGAAGGGCGGACTGTACGGACGTTATTTTGACGAAAACTGGGAAGCAGATGTTGAGGCAATGGTAAAGCGTGACCGTAACCGTGCAAGTATTGTGATCTGGGGTGTTGGAAATGAAGTTGAAAATCAGGGACAGGATTCTATGCTTGCGATTTTAAAACAGCTGTCCGATAAGGTTCGCAGCCTCGACTCATCGCGTACAATCACATATGCAATGAATCCTCATTTTAAGCGGGAGAGCAATGTTGATTTGAGTAAGATCAAAGATATTCAGCAGTTTGTTGACGAAGTCAGCGACACAGAGATTTACGATGCTAAGGAGCGTGTCAGCCGCATTGCAAAGATCGCAGAAATTGTCGATATCATTTCATGTAATTATCAGGAGCAGTGGTATGAGCTGATTCATGAACAGATTCCAAATAAGTTGATTTTAGGAACCGAGGTATATGAATATTTTTGCGGTCATTATGATCAAATGCAAAACTTTACAGAACAGATTCCGTCAGCAATTCCTTTTGAGTACGATTATTGTATAGGAAGCTTTATCTGGACAGGATATGATTATCTTGGCGAGTCTATGGGGTATCCTGCAAAGGGTTGGAGTGGTGCACTGATTCGCACAAACAATGAGTATCGTCCAGTTGCTTATATGTTAAAGAGCATCTGGAGTGAAGAACCTGTTGTCCATTTTTCTGTTATGGATTACTCACTTGACGATGAAGGAGTAAAGGAGCATTGGGACAGTCCAATCTATGCAGATCATTGGCATTTCCCACAATTCAGAAAGACGTTGATTCCGTATATGATTGCGTCAAATTGTGATGAGGTTCATCTGTTCTTAAATGGAAAGCAATTTTTCATTCCGCGCCCATCTGAGTGCAAAAACGGTATCATCACAGGATTTTTGCCATGGCAGCCGGGAAATGTAACAGCTATTGGTTATAAAGACGGTAAGGAAGTTTGCCGCCATGAAGTGGTGACACCAGGTATGGCAGTCGCACTGGCATTTGACCAGGAGTGTGATCATAAGGAATGCGTAAGTACGGTAAATTTGGGTATGCCAGAGAAGAAACAGCACTTATTGCTGACAGTTCGTGCTGTGGATGAAAATGGCAATTTGTGTTTTCGTGAGAGCGGAAAGGTTCACTTTGCAGTAGAAGGAGCAGCGAAGATAGTTGGTGTTGATAATGGTGATATCTGCAGCAATGAGCCATATCAGGAAGACAGTGTTCATTTGTATCATGGCTGTGCAAGCGTAATGCTTGAACTTTATTGCAAGCCAGGAAGAGTAAGTGTGCATGCGTTCGGAGATGGACTGCGTCAGGCACAGACCATCATTGAAGTGTGCGAGAAATAATAAAAGTAAGAAGATGAGAATGGAGGAGAGACAAAATGAATATGCCAACAGTTGGATGTGTAGGTGAATCGATTATTGGAAATGATGAGCGAGGCTTATGGTTTTTAAGCCATAAGGATGACCCATCGCAGATGAACTGGGTTGAAGGTGAAAAGTGCTGGGGAAGTGTAAAAGTTCCAATGGGATTGAATGTGACAAGAACATTGTCTGTTTTGGAAAATGGAGAATTAGAGGAATGCTACACATTTGAAAATGTATCAGGGGAACCTCTTTTTATCAAGGAGAAGGATGCATATATCTATGTGCCATTTAATGACAGCTATGAAAAGGCAGAGGTTGGTCTTGAGAAGCGCTGTAATGCACATCTGTTTATCGGCGAAAATGCTACTTATGTGATGGCACTTCGCCAGGGAGGAAGAGCGCCACATCTGGGACTTGTATTAACAAAGGGAAGCATCATAGGCTATGGTGTGGAACGTGATTTTTCAGCTAGAAGCGAAGATCGCGGTGATTTTCTCTTTTATCCAAAACTTGGTATATTTGAGCCAGGTGAGAAGAAGGAGATTCGTTGGAAGCTTTTTTGGCATCAGGGCAAGGATGATTTTTACAACAGACTTTTAAATGAGGATGAATTCTTGCTTGTGAAGGCAGAGCAGATGACATGCATTCAGGGAGAAAACTTTGAATTTTGTGTCCAGACAAAAAATAAAGAAATGGCGCAGAAGCTTTTTGTAAAATTCAATGAAAAAGAAATTAAACATGTTCGCATTGATGAGACGAATGATAAATATTCACAACCTGCTTATTCTGTCTGGTATCAGTATCCAGCAGAAAAAGAAGGAGAGTATCGCTTTGATATTTGGTCAGGAGAAAAGCATACACATGCTCTCTTTTACTGCAGTGCATCAGTAGATATACTTTTGACGCGCAGAAGTCAATTCCTTGCAACAAAGCAGCAGTATAAAAAAGAAGGCAGTGCATTAGACGGTGCGTATCTGATATATGACAGCGAGGAGGATGCACTTTATTATAGTCACAAAGCTGATCATAATGGAGGACGTGAGCGTTTGGCAATGGGCATAATAATGGCACAATATCTTAAGCGTCATCCTGAAGATGCGAAGTGTATGGAAAGCTTGAATGCGTACGAAAGATATGTATACCGCGAATTGTATGATGAGAATACTGGTGTGGTATATAACGATATCAATCGAAATAATGACTGGCATCGTCTCTATAATTATCCGTGGGTGGCAAATTTCCAGATTGCATTGTATCGTTTAAAGAAGGACGTGCGTTATCTGTTAAATGCCTATAAGACAATGATGGGATATTATCGCTCAGGTGGTGAACATTTCTATGCCATTGGAATTGAAGCGTATGAATTAAAGACACTTCTTGACGAGGCGGGATTTGAAGCACAGTCAGAAGCATTTACACAAGCATTTTTAAATCATGCTGATCAGCTTACGCAGACTAGCGTCAATTATCCAACTTCAGAGGTAAAATATGAGCAGAGCATTGTTGCACCAGCGGTAAGTTGTCTGCTGCAGGCCTACCAGATAAGCGGGGAGCAAAAATATCTTGAAGAAGCAAGAAAACAATTAAAACTTTTGGAGCTGTTTAATGGAAAACAGGCCGATTATCACTTGTTTGAGAATGCGATTCGTCATTGGGACGGTTATTGGTTTGGAAAATATGAGTGCTATGGCGATACGTTTCCACATTATTGGAGTACACTCAGCGGTGATGTATTTGCAAGTTACGCACAGATTACGGGAGACAAATCATATGAGCATAAGGCAAAGGCTTCATTTCGAGGTTGTCTGAATCTGTTCTTTATAGATGGCATGGCATCCTGCGCGATGGTCTATCCAGATACAGTAAATGGCAAAAAGGCACATTACTATGATCCATGGGCAAATGATCAAGATTGGGCATTGTATTATGCAGTGAAGTGGGCGCTTGATTTGTAAACATAAGTGTGTTATCATTCCAATAATAGCAAAGCGATTTAATTTGCGAAAGATTGGAGTGAAGAATATGACAACGAGAGAAGAAGCTTTGGCGTTTGGCCTGTCTTATCCAGATACTTGTCAGGATGCACCGTTTCATGATCCTAATTGGCAGTTAGTGCGGATTAAGAGCAGCAAAAAAGTTTTCTTGTGGACTTATGAGAAAGATGGCTATATAAATTTAAATGTAAAGGCAGACCCCGAGTGGCGTGACTACTGGAGGTCTGCCTTTGCGTCCGTAACAGCAGGATATCATTTGAATAAGGAGCATTGGAGTACGATTATTTTAGATGGAACAGTGCCAGATGATGCCATTAAAAATATGATTGACGAGAGCTACCGTATGGTGACAGACAGCCCGACAAAGCGTATCTACGAGGCTGTAAAGAAGATTCCCAAAGGCAAGGTGGCGACATACGGACAGGTTGCCCAAATGGCAGGAAATCCGCGTATGGCAAGAGCCGTTGGAAATGCACTCCACAAAAATCCAGATCCATCTACCATACCGTGTCATCGTGTTGTCAATTCAAAAGGTGAGTTGGCAGGTGAATTTGTGTTTGGCGGCCCAGGTGTTCAGGCATCACGTCTGGCAGCGGAAGGCGTGATGAGCGAAGATGGAAAAATTGATTTGAAAAAATATGGAATGACACTGATGAAAGGCAGGCAATAACTATGAATGGAATATCCGAAGAAAAATACACACATATTGATGAGATTAAGGAGCAGACAAAAGCAGTATTTGATGAACTGATGGAACAGGCAAAATTGGAAGAGGGCGATATCTTAGTAGTTGGCTGCTCTTCAAGTGAGATCGCAAGTCATAGAATTGGCTCATATTCAAGTGCAGAGATTGGAGAAGCAGTGGCACAGACATTTCTTAACTGCTGCAAGGAAAAGAAGATTTATTTGGCAGCTCAGTGCTGTGAGCATTTAAACCGCGCGATCATCATTGAGAAGACGGCAGCGAAAGAATATCGCCTTCCAATGGTAAATGTAGTGCCAAAGTTAAAAGCAGGCGGTTCGTTTGCGACGGCTGTTTATGCTGCACTGCAGGCACCTGTGGCAGTAGAGGCAATTCAGGCTCACGCTGGAATTGATATTGGCGATACACTAATTGGCATGCATCTTCGTCCAGTTGCTGTTCCAGTGCGTATTAGCACAAAGCAAATTGGAGAGGCACATGTGGTTTGTGCACGCACGAGATTAAAGTTTATTGGCGGCGAGCGTGCAAGCTATCTTGAAAATGAAAAATAAGGAGAAGTGCGATGACAGAACAACAGTTAAAAGATCTTCTGGCAGACATGAGTCTGGAGGAGAAAATTGGTCAGATGGTGCAGCTGACGGCAAATTTTTATGGAACGGATATGCTCATTACAGGTCCGATGGGAAGCGCAAAAATCGAGCCAGAGGATATGAAGCTTTGCGGAACAATTCTCGGAACAAGTGGTGCAGCAAAGTTAAAGGAGATTCAGGACAATGCAATGGCCACGCAGCCACATCACATTCCAATGCTTTTTATGCTTGATGTAATCAATGGATTCCAGACGATTTTCCCAATTCCACTGGCTCAAGGCTGCAGCTTTGAACCAGAGATTGCTAGAAAGGGCGCGCAGATAGCGGCAAAGGAGGCAGCGGCATCGGGTCTTCATGTGACATTTGCGCCAATGGCAGATCTGGTGCGAGATGCACGCTGGGGAAGAGTTATGGAGTCACCTGGGGAGGATCCATATCTGAACTATTGTTTTGCAAAGGCGATGACAGAGGGCTTTCAGGGTGAAACGCCGGAGAATTTAAAAGAAAAGGGAAACATTTCAGCTTGTTTGAAGCATTTTGCTTGCTACGGCTATCCAGAGGGTGGTCGTGAGTATGACAATGTGGAGCTGTCAGAGCGCACCTTACGTCAAGATTATTTGAGCGGCTATCAGGGTGCTGTGGATGGCGGCTGCCGTATGGCAATGACTTCATTTAATACGTTGAATCGTGTGCCGTCAACTGCAAATAAGTGGCTGATGCGAAAGGTATTAAGAGAAGATTTAGGCTTTGATGGTGTTTTGATCTCTGACTATTCGGCAGTAGAAGAACTGATTCCACATGGTATCGCAGAGGATAAGAGAGAAGCAGCAAGGCTTGCCATTGAGGCAGGCGTGGATATCGATATGATGTCGGATGTATATCTTCATTACTTAAAAGAGCTTGTAACATCGGGAGAGGTAGATGAAACACTTGTGGATGAGGCAGTGCTTCGTATTCTTAAACTAAAAAATGATCTTGGCCTTTTTGAGAATCCATATAAGGATGCAAGTGAGGAGGACGAGAAAAATCTGATCTTATGCGATGCACATCGTGCAGCAGCGCGTGAGGCAGCAGCAAAAACATTTGTCCTTTTGAAAAATGAAAATAAAACATTGCCGCTTTCTGCACAGGAAGCTACGGGTGTTTTGTTCGCAGGTCCATATGTGGACACCAGAGCGCTTTGCGGTGCGTGGTCGTTCCCTGCAACTTACGACAATATAAAAACAGTACAGGAATGCATACAGGAGCATATAGGGAATGCTTGTCATTTTATGAAGGGCTGCAGCATGTTCTATGATAAGGAAGTAATTCGTGATTATGTGGAGGAAGGCATGACGCTAGATGAAGCAGAAGCGTCAATTGAGCAGACTGTACAGGCTGCAAAATCTGCATCAAAGGTGGTATTATTTTTGGGCGAATCGTTCCGTCAGACTGGAGAGGGCGCAAGCAGAACTTGTATCACATTGCCAGAGATTCAGATGGAACTTCTAAAAAGGGTTTCGGCAGTTAACAATAATGTAATCGTTGTTTTGTTTGCCGGACGTCCAATCGAGGTCGCTTTGATTGAATCGCTTGCAAAGGCTGTTTTGTATGTGTGGATGCCAGGAACAGAAGGAGCTGTAGCGATTACTGACGTATTATTTGGAGTAAAAGAACCAACAGGTCGTCTTGCTATGAGCTTTCCAAATGTCTCCTCGCAGGAGCCTCTGTATTATAATCGGTTTCAAGGGGGCCGACCGCGAAATCCGGGTGATCCTAAGGCATTTTGCATAGGCTATATTGATACAGAGTACCGTCCGCTGCATTCATTTGGCTATGGATTGTCATACACCACATTTTCTTATTCACCGGTAACTGTCATTAAGCGGGAAACAAATACGAAAGCAAATGAGGCAGAAGCAGCATGGGTGGCATCAGTTATGGTAACTAATACAGGCGACCGTGAGGGAACGGAAACTGTTCAGCTTTACATACGTGATGTGAGCGGCAGTGTGGTGCGCCCAGTACGTGAATTAAAAGGCTTTGAGAAGATTACGCTAAAGCCAGGCGAGAGCCGTGAGGTGTCGTTTGAGATCATCGAGCCTATGCTTCGCTTTTGGCGGATCGATATGACGTATGGCAGCGAGCCAGGAAAGTTTGAAGTGTACATTGGTGGAGACAGTACAACAGAGAATAAAGCAGAGTTTGACGAAGTTTGAATGATTATGACTGCGAAATGAGAAAAACAATCGAAAATTCTGCAAAAATGCAGAGAATCGAGTGCAAACGAGCATGAAAATAATTCAATACGGAATCAATGATTAAATGATGATGAAAAGAAAAATATCAAAGTGCATAAAAAAGAAAAAAGAAATGAGCCTTTTTTGAATAAAAAGTGCAAATAATGCAAAAAAATAGGTTAACCGGTTGATTTGACAAAATAAAGACAATGTGCTATAAGTATGTCAATGCAGTGAACCGGTACGCTGCAGAGGGTAACAAAAAGACAAAGACATCACCGATATTGAAGGGAGTGAAAGCAGTGTTTACAAGAGAAATTCATTTATCTCGGGAAACAGTCCAGGACTTTGTGTCAGAGGCAAGCAAATGTGACTTTGACGTAGACTTAGGTTATAACCGTATTGTTGTAGATGCAAAATCAATTATGGGTGTTTTCAGCCTTGATTTGACCAGAAGCTTAACTGTCAGATACCCACTGAAAGATGACCAGTTCGAAGTAGCGTTAAATCGTTTTGCACTGAACTAAAATATGAGACAAAGCCGGCCTGACCGGTACAATAGACTGCCGCATGCGGAAGAAATTCCGTGTGCGGCTTTTTTTTGCCGCAATATTGGCTTATCCATGAACTGTAACATAAAAGTCGAAATATGCGAGAAAATTTGCGTGAAAAAGCACCATATATGGAGTATGATGTAACCATAAAGTTTCCATAAAATGGCAGGAGACCAAAATTGACATCATAGGCAAGGCAGCAGAAAGGGAGGAACTTAGATGGTATATCATGAGCAAAAAGAACAAGACTGGAGAGAGCAGGCAGCCGCACTTCAAAAACGTCTTGATTATTATGAACAGGAGAATGCCAGACTGCAGCTTCAAAATGAGGCATTGCATGAGACTGCGTGGCAGCTAATCCAGAGGATTCGGACGCTTGAAAGAAAAAAATAAAAAACAATACTGAAAATAATAGTAAAAACTGCAACATTTTGCGAGAAATAAAAAAAAAGGACTAGACGAACAGCGCATTTTGTGAGAAAATAGAAGTGTATGAGGTATACTGCGTTTTGTAGCCTGGTATGCCGAAGACACATATTGAAGATATGGCTGTAATTGTTGATCAGCAGTCGGCAAAGCCATAATCAGCACCTTTTTAGGTGCAACATACAGAACTGAAAGGAGTTTTTGCAATGGTTATTTCACGTGAAGTTGAAGAGATGTGCGTTGTAAAGCAGGGCGTTCATCATGGTGCTGCTCCGATTCCGGAGGAAGCAAAGTGGGTGCAGGCAAAGGAAGTGAAAGACATTTCCGGTTTCACACACGGAGTTGGCTGGTGTGCTCCTCAGCAGGGCGCATGTAAGCTGTCCCTCAATGTTAAGGAGGGTATCATTCAGGAGGCTCTCGTTGAGACCATCGGATGTTCCGGTATGACCCATTCCGCAGCTATGGCAGCTGAGGTTCTTCCGGGTCTGACTGTTATGGAAGCACTGAATACAGACCTTGTTTGTGATGCAATCAATACCGCTATGAGAGAGCTGTTCTTACAGATCGTTTATGGTCGTTCCCAGAGTGCATTCTCTGAGGATGGACTGGCTGTAGGTGCAGGTCTTGAGGATCTTGGAAAGGGTCTTCGTTCTCAGGTTGGTACAATGTACGGTACTCTTCAGAAGGGACCTCGTTACCTTGAGATGGCAGAGGGCTATGTAACCGGTATCGCTCTGGATGCAGAGGATCAGATTATTGGTTATCAGTTCGTAAGCCTTGGAAAGATGACTGATTTCATTAAGAAGGGCGACGATCCGAATACTGCATGGGAGAAGGCAAAGGGTCAGTACGGCCGTGTTGCTGATGCAGTTAAGATCATTGACCCAAGAAAAGAATAATACAGGAGGTAACGAAAATGGCTTTATTTGAGTCCTATGAGAGACGTATTGACCAGATTAATGCGGTTCTGAATAGCTATGGTATCGCTTCTATCGAAGAGGCAGAGAAGATTACAAAGGATGCAGGACTGGATGTATATGCTCAGATCAAGGGTATCCAGCCGATCTGTTTTGAGAATGCTTGCTGGGCTTACACCGTTGGTGCAGCAATCGCAATCAAGAAGGGCTGCCGTAAGGCTGCTGACGCTGCAGCTGCTATCGGTGAGGGTCTTCAGTCCTTCTGTATCCCGGGATCTGTTGCAGATACCCGTAAGGTAGGTCTTGGACACGGAAACCTTGGCAAGATGCTTCTGGAAGAGGAGACTGAGTGCTTCTGCTTCCTGGCAGGTCATGAGTCTTTCGCAGCAGCTGAGGGTGCTATCGGTATCGCAGAGAAGGCAAACAAGGTTCGCCAGAAGCCTCTTCGCGTTATCTTAAACGGTCTTGGAAAGGATGCTGCACAGATCATTTCCCGTATCAACGGATTTACATATGTAGAGACTGAGTACAATCCATACACCAACGAAGTAAAGGAAGTATTCCGCAAGTCATACTCTGAGGGACTTCGTGCAAAGGTTAACTGCTACGGTGCAAACAGCGTACCGGAAGGTGTTGCTATCATGTGGAAGGAGAATGTAGACGTTTCCATCACTGGTAACTCCACAAACCCGACTCGTTTCCAGCATCCAGTTGCAGGTACCTACAAGAAGGAGCGTATCGAGGCTGGTAAGAAGTACTTCTCAGTAGCATCAGGTGGTGGTACAGGACGTACTCTGCATCCAGATAACATGGCAGCAGGTCCGGCTTCCTATGGTATGACCGATACTTTAGGCCGTATGCATTCTGATGCACAGTTTGCAGGTTCTTCTTCAGTTCCGGCTCACGTAGAGATGATGGGTCTGATCGGTGCAGGAAACAACCCTATGGTTGGTATGACTGTAGCTGTAGCTGTTTCCATCGAGGAAGCTGCTAAGGCTGGTAAGTTCTAATTTTTCAAGGAAATTGGAACCAAAAAAACAACAAAACGTGTCAAATAACGGTCGGTTAGTACATTATTAGTACACCATCGTTAGTACACCGAAAAGGCGTATATCTGAATAAGGTATACGCCTTATTTTTGTGCTTGCTTACTCGAATGATAGGGAGAGAAAAAATCCCCCTAATTTTTAATAGCCTTACAAAAGAGTCATTTTGTCCGTTTACAGAAACGACCAAAGGATTTATAATTCTGTAAAAGGCTAAAGTCTTGCAAGCTGGTTGAAAGGAAGTGGGTATATGAGCAAAAGAAAAAAAGCAGTGCTTGCAGTGGGACTTGTTCTGGCAGCTTTTTTGATTGGAGCGATCATCTTCTATATGCATTTTATTATGAATGCAGGACAGACCATCGAGACACTGCAAAAGCTGGTGGCAGGAAATGGCTATGATATTACAGCGGATTGCGCGATGACATTTGAACCATCAGATCAGCTAAAGCCAGTAACAGATCTTGTTCAGGAACTTCTAAACACCGATTCACTTACAGCAAAATTTACCGCAACAGGTGATAGTGCACAAAAAAATTTAAAATTGCAGCTAAAGGAAAATATAACAGATAAGCAGACTGCATTAACGACGTTTTATCTGGTGGATGGAAAATGTTATTTTGGGATAGACTCAATTATATCTGCACTTGCAGGTGATGAGATTGACAAAAATTTTCTATTAAAAGTAGCATACAATGGATGGATTAAAGATCATTGTGTTACACTAGAGCAGTTTACTAGCTTGGTATACGATCTTACAGGTGTAACAGTCGAGAATCAGTTAAAAATGCCGGGTGGAATGGATGCAGTGCTGTTTTTAGCTGAACCAGATCATTTATTTGATCCAAAGCTTTGGTCAGCCGTAAAGGTGAGTGGCAAGAATGATGGAGCGTCCGAGTTTACAATCGATGCTGATTATTTTGCACAGCTTGTAGGAATCCAGCCAAAGCAGGCAGATGCTAGGCTGTCATTTTTTGTAGACAAAGAAGATAACTATACGTTTACTCTTACAATAACCATTTCAGATGCTGATGGAAATTGTCTTCAGACAGAAGTACATGCAGCGGCAAATAAACTAGACGAGCAAAATACGATAACAGCGCCGAAACTGTTGCTGACTGATGAACAGATAGAGCAGCTAAAGGATCTTGCAGAGCCATTTATTGACAGCATAAAGAAATAAAGAAAAAGAGCAAAATCAAAAGAAAAGAGCAGCAGAACAAATAGAAATAAACAGAAAAAGCAAAAAACAATTAGGAAGAGCAATAAGGAGGCAAATTATGTGTACAGCAGCAACCTATAAGACAAAGGACTTTTATATGGGAAGAACACTTGATTATGAGTGTTCTTATGGAGAGGAAGTAACGATAACACCGCGTGGTTATACATTTGTGATGCGCCACGGACAGCCATATCAGACAAAGTACGCATTGATTGGTATGGCACATGTGGCAGGCGAGTATCCGCTGTATTATGATGCGATTAATGAAAAGGGTCTTGGAATGGCAGGTCTTAATTTTGTCGGCAATGCATTTTATACAGAACCGGCAGAGGGAAAAGACAACGTGGCACAGTTTGAATTGATTCCGTGGATTTTAGGTCAGTGCACGAGCGTAAAAGAGGCAAGAGTACTACTTGAACGCATTTGCATTACAAATATTTCTTTTCATGAATCAATGCCGGTGTCATCACTTCACTGGATTATTGCAGATCAAGATGAGGCAATTACGTTAGAGTCTGTACGTGAGGGCATTAAGATCTATGACAATCCAGTTGGTGTTTTAACAAATAATCCGCCGTTTGACAGACAACTGGCTGGTTTAAATCGCTATATGGGTCTTTCAGCAAAACAGCCAAAGAACACATTTGGCGGAGCTAATGAGCTGCCGCTTCAGGCTTACAGCCGTGGAATGGGTGCGCTTGGTCTTCCGGGTGATCTTTCATCAGAATCTCGTTTTGTTCGTGTTTCTTTTGTGAAGATGAATTCACTTTCAGGTGATTCGGAGTCAGAGAGTGTGAGCCAGTTTTTCCATATCCTTGGTTCTGTAGATCAGCAAAGAGGATGCTGTGAAGTTAAGGAAGGTGCATATGAGATTACTATTTACACATCTTGCTGTAATGCTTCAAAGGGAATTTATTATTATACAACATATGAGAATCATCAGATTACAGCAGTGGATATGAATAAGGAAGATTTGAACGCAAAAAAACTGATCCGCTTCCCACTTGTGTGTGGTGAGCAGATCAGATGGCAAAACTAAATATAAATTTTTAATAGTTAAATATCAGGAGAGCAGCATGCGGTCGTTGTCAAGCTGCTTTCCAACACCTTCCTTGAAGCGCTCAAGCAGATCATTTACGGTAAGCTTTGAGCGCTCTTCATTTGCTGTATCGAAAATGATGTGTCCGCTGTTCATCATGAAGGTACGATTGCCAAGTTCAAGAGCTGACTGCATGTTGTGTGTGATCATCATGCAAGTTAAATGGTGTTCAGCAATAATAGACTTGGTTAGATTTAGCACCTTCTCGGCAGTGCCAGGATCAAGAGCTGCAGTATGCTCATCAAGAAGCAGCAGCTTTGGAGGGTTGATGGTCGCCATTACAAGAGTAAGAGCCTGACGCTGTCCGCCAGAGAGAAGTCCGACAGGCTGATGCATGCGATCTTCAAGTCCCATATTCAAAGGACGGAGTTTTTCGCGAAACAGTTCCTTTTCTTTTTTGCTTACGTGAGAGAGCCAGCCGCCTTTGGAACCTGCCAGTGCCATATTTTCTTCAATGGTCATGCCAGGAGCAGTTCCGCTCATGGGATCCTGAAACAGATGACCGATTTTTTTTGCTCGTATATAGTCTGGCTGAAGTGTTATATCCTCGCCGTCAAGAATGATCTGTCCCTCATCAGTGTAGAAGGTACCGCAGATTGCATTAAACAGCGTAGATTTACCAGCACCGTTTGCACCGATGATGGTAACAAAATCGCCTTCATTTAAATTTAAAGAAAGTTTATCAAGGGCTTTTTTTTCATTTACCGTACCAGGATTAAAGGTTTTCGAAACATTTTTTAGTTCAAGCATAGATTACAAATGCCTTTCCGTAGCCTGCTTTGCAGTCAGGTACAAATTATCTATTATTTTTTGAATGAGTTAGTCGGCGCTTCATCATTGGGAGCTGTGTCTTCAAATATGGGAAAGACAGAGCAATGACGACAATGATAGAAGATACCAGCTTGAGCATGAATGCCGGAAGATGGAAACGAAGTGCGATGGTGTAGACAAGGCGGAAAATGAAGGAACCGAGTACGACACCAACAGCACGTGTAACAATTTTTCCGCGTCCGAGGATTGTTGCACCAATTAACAGTGAGGCAAGTGCAATCGTAACCATACCAGATCCAATGTCAATATTGACGGATTTCTGATATTGAGCAAGCAGACAGCCTGACAAACCGGTAAATGCATTAGCAACACAAAGACCAACAATGGTGGTAAAAACAGTATTAATAGAAGAAGATTTTACCATGATCGGGTTGTTTCCAGTTGCACGGATTGCAAGACCAAGACGGGTACCAAGAAACAATGTCAGCAGCGCAACGACAAGAATAACTGCAATCAGTGCCACAATCAGTTTATAATAGCTGGCAAGTGGCGTGCCCGAGAGGAGTCCTTTCATCATTGTAAATACCGTCACAGTTTTGTTCATATTTAAAAGAGAGGAACCGCCCATAACGGCAATGTTGACAGAGTAAAGACCAGTATTGACTACAATACCGGCAAGCAGACTGTTAATGCCAAATTTTGTCTGCAATGTGCCGGTGACAAAACCGGATAGAATACCGGCCCCCATAGCAGCAAGAATTGCTAAAAATGGATGACCCATAAGTGCAATCTGAGCGCCGACTGCGGCGCCCAGAGTAAAACATCCATCTGTAGAAAGATCACAGACATTTAACATGGAATAGCTTAAAAATAATGCAAGAACTGTAAGGGAACAGATTAAACCAAGTTCAAGAGCAGTCTGTCCCAGTGACAATAATGTTTGAATATCCACGAGAAAACCCCTTTGATTTTTATTACTAAAATTTATTTTTCCTGAGCCTCTGTAGATTCTTCTTTAGTCTCAGTTTCACTTTCTGATTCTTCTTCAAATTCTTCTGCAGTCTCGATGCCCTTTACAGCAGTGCAGAGTGGCTCAAATGTCTTACTGATTTCATCGAAGTCATAGCCTAACTGATCGCATACTTCGGTGTTGATAGTTGCAATACCATTGTCAAATGTCATGACAGGTGTTTTTGCAGGTTCTTTACCGTCAACTAAGATGCTGTTAATCATGTTTGCTGTCTCAACACCTAAATTAATATAGTCAACGCCATATCCACAGAAAGCACCGTTTAATGCGAAAGAATCAGCACCTGCATAATGCGGAATGCCAGCTTCTGCTAATTCCTCATAGATGGAAAGTTCAGCTGTCATGATGGTGTTGTCAGATGGTGTAAAGACTGCGTCAGCACCGTCTGCGATGATAGAATCAGCTGCTAACATAACTTCGTCAACTGTTGTTCCAGTGTATTCTGTGTAATCAACACCCTTATCATCGAGGTATTTCTTAGCTTCTTCGATTGCAGTTGTGGAAGAATCCTGACCCTGATCATATAGAAGGGCGATATGATCAGCTTCTTCATCAGCAGCAAATAAAAGATCCATAACAGCAGTTGTGTCTAAGTAGTCAGAAGTACCAGTGATATTTGCACCAGGCTCTTCCATGGACTCTACAAGTCCAGTAGAAACTGGGTCAGATACAGCTGCAAAAACAACAGGAATCTCGTTGTCTTCGGTAGCTGCCTGCATTGCCATGGCAACAGGGGTGGCAACACCAACCATCAAATCCACGTCATCTGCGATGAAGTTTGCAATGATCTGATCAAGAACAGTGGCATCAGCCATACAATTTTCTGTTGTGACTTCAAAAGAAACAGCACCGTCAGAATCTTTTTCAATTTTTTCAAGCTGCTTTTCAATATTAGAAACGATCTGGTTTAAAGAAGCGTCATCAACATAGTTGCAGATACCAATCTTAAATGTTTGGGCATCGCTATTGTCGGATGCAAATACAGGTGCAGATGCAATGGTGCTCATGCTCATTGCAGAAATCAGTGTGGCACAGGTTAAATAATTTTTTCTCATAATAGTGTTCTCCTTTTGATGAATAAAATTTGTAGGATGCCAAGGGCAAAAGCTTCAAAGCAACGGAGCAATTCATAGGCATCAGTTAGTGAGTTAGATAGATCGGGAGAAAGAAATTTTTGTAACAAAAAAAGCCCTATCCCAATCCTAATGGGACAAGACTGTTAATCCTGCGGTGCCACCCATATTGATGCTAATGCATCCAACTCAACTCGCACATTCATGTGAAAAATCTGCACAACTATGCGATACGCAACGGATAACGGGCTGCGCGCCCCGTCGGCTGCTACTAACGAAAATCGCGTTCGGCCGCCCTCATAAGCCCATTCATCATAATCTGTGCTGCTACTTTCCACCAACAGTAGCTCTCTGTGAACACGCAACCATGACTACTTACTCTTAATCACAGGTTTCTTGTTTGAACGTAGTTTACTTCAATAATGTAAAGTTGTCAAGGGAAAAATAAAAATTTACCAAAAAAATAAAATTAGCTTTTTTTTACTTGAACAAATTGTTCATAATGTGATATAATAAAAACGACACACATATGAGAAGGGGAAGAAAAACAAATCAGATAACCAAAGTTATCAAATTTTTAATTTTAGGAGGACGAGGTATGAAAAGAAAATTTGCGGTAATTATGAGTGCGGCGTTGGCTGCGGGAAGTACAATGCCAGTAATGGCAGAAAGTGAAACAGCGTTTACACCATCTACATATGTAGGTGAGTTTTCTCTTACAGCAGATGGAGAGTCTATGCTTTTTTCCATAACTGCAGAGCAGTTTGCAGAGGATGGCGTTAGTGTTTCAGCAAATGTTACGCTTCCGCCATCTGTTACAGGAGAAGAGGCTGATACAGTCTATGGTCTTAATGATGTACTTCGCGTTGTTTCTGGTGATCTTTATATTAATGTCGCTGAAATTGCAAGTACATATGGTGAATTGTTAGGTTCTGATATCAGCTCAATGCTTCCAATGTTTGGTATTGATCAGGATTGGGTTGAGATTCCGGCAATTGATTTTGCAGCAGTAGAGACTGAAGCAGAGACTGATTTTGATGTAGATTCTATGATGAATGATTTTACTGCACTGGCAGAAAATTTTGATATTCAGACGGCAGAAGATGGCTCTACTACAATTACATTTGACGGACCGGCAATTGTAAACACTGTTAAGGCAGTTGAGAATGTAGTTGATAATGCTATGTCAGTATTATTATCACAGGTTCAGGGAACAGATGCATCACAGCTTGTAACAGTATTTGATGATTATCTTCAGGCAGCAGCAGAGGGAGTCAACATGGCTTCACCAGATGTTTCTGTTGAAGATGCAAAGGGAATGATTGTTGATATGATGAATTCTCTGGTTGAGGAGATGGTATCTTCATTTGATGTAACACCACTTCAGACAGAAGATGGCAGCAAGCTTTCAGACCAGATTCAGCAGATGCTTGATGAGGGTGCTACTATAAACGGTACAGCTACAGTAAATGCAGATGGTACTATGACAGAGAATGTTACTGTTGTAAATGGTGAGTCAACTGTTGTGGTTGATATGTCCTTTGATGGTACAGCCTTTAACTATGTTGTAACAGAGGACGGAACTGAGATCATGAATGCAAACGGAACAATTACCGCACAGGATAATGATTTTGGTATGGATATGACTACTACAGCGGATGGCGAAACAGTAAATATGAATGTTGCACTGACATTACTTGACAATGGACTGAGCATTGCTCTGACAACAAATGATGGAAACGAAGAAGTTTCTATGGCTGGCAGCTTCACACAGGAAGATGGTGTTACCATTACTGATACAGAGGCACCGACAGCAACACTGCTTCGCGATGTTGTAAAGAATACTGTTGCAATGTTCTACGCTGCACAGGAACCAGTTGAAGAAGAAACAGCTGTAACGGTAGCTGAATAATTACAAATTTTGTACATAAGATGGCCTGTCATATTCACATGGGTATGACAGGCCATATTTGTGATACAGATATTTCTTGCCAATCAAGCGTTTCTATACTATAATAGTTACCGTAACTTTTAACTATTCTAAAAAGGAGGCGAGTATGCCAGATTTAACAGAAGAAGAGAAAAAAATACTGCGCCAGGCATATGAGATAAAAGAAAGAATTAAGGCAGAGGAGCTTGAGGCAGGAGAAGTGTCTGTGGATGAAGCTGTGGATGAAGATTTGTCAACTGACAAACCCATTCAAAGACAAAGAAAACAGACCAGGCCAAAGTCAAATACAGCAAATGAAACATCACCTGTAGATGAGCGCTCGATTTATGGTCCAGAGGCATCGAATGAAGCTATAAAGAAAGCTCCTGAAATTGAAAAGAAGATGCCAGTGCCGGAAGCAGAAAAAAAGAAACGTCCTAAACAAACAAAACAAAAAGTAAGGGAAACGGTCAAAAAGGCGGAAAAGAAGCCACGAAAAGAAAAAAAGAAAAAGGGCTTTTTACACAAGCTGCTTAAGGTGCTGATCATTATATTGATTATTATGGCTGTGGCGCTTGCCGGTGTTTATGCTTTTTTGCGTACAACCATTGCGCAGACCAATTATAAGCCATATGAGACTTCATATGAAAGACAGGCTGATGTATTGACACAAAAAGGCGTTACCAATATTTTGCTGATTGGAACTGATACTAGAGTAGCAGGTTCAAATGATGCCAGATCAGATGCGATGATTGTTGTGTCGATCAATCCTTATAAAAGAAAGTTTGTTATGACATCTATTATGCGTGACAGCTATGTGACAATTCCAGGGTATGGAGAGAATCGTATAAATGAGGCGTATTCAAGAGGCGGAGCGGCATTGCTGATTCAGACAATTGAAGAAAATTATAAGCTGGGCATTGACTATTATGCGCAGGTTGATTTTTTTAGCTTTGTTGATGTGATTGATGCTTTTGGCGGTGTTACCATCAATGTGGAACAGGCGGAGGTGGAATGGATTAATGGCTATATTGCAGAATACAATCAGGTTAGTGGAGTCGCAGATCGTGATGGCTTTGTGGACGAACAGTTTGCTGGCGGTCAGATTACACTGACGGGAAAACAGGCGCTTGGCTATGCACGAATCCGTAAGATTGGAAATGATTTTGCAAGAACACAGAGACAGAGAACTGTAATGAATGCACTGTTGGAGAAGGTTAAAAAGGCAAATGTAGTTACGATTTATAAAGCAGTAGAATCTATTTTGCCAGATATTTCAACAAATATTTCAGATTCCAAAATGTGCTCACTGCTGATGCAGTCAGTTTTATATCTGAATTATGATATGGTTCAGGCGAGAGTTCCGGCGGACGGCACATGGAGCAATGCAATTATGGGGGCTAATCAGGAAGTTTTGGCTGTTGATTTTGGGGCAAATAAAAGCTATCTGCAATCTACCATCTATGAATAAAAATGATGGAAAAGGAAGGGTTATCAGATTATTATGATGTATGTATTTATTTGCCCAAAGTGCAAAGCAACGCGAATGGTAAGTCTGCTTAGAAAACTGGACTGTCAGTGCTGTTCATCGCCGATGGCTAATTGTGAGCTTGATTATATGGAGTGGATTAATCTCACACCAAAGCAGCGTCAGAAGATGATTGATTTATATCATAATGCAGATCCGGCAAAGCTTTGTTTTATGCGCCCTATGCCGTTTTATGACAGATGGGAGCGCAATTATTATATGTGATTTCAAAAATGCAGAAGAGGTGATTATGAAGCATTACGATTATATATTAGTAGGAGCTGGACTTTATTCAGCAGTTATTGCCTGGCATGCAAAGCAGGCAGGAAAGAACTGCCTTGTGTTAGAAAGACGCATCCATATCGGTGGAAATATTTACTGTGAAGAGATTGAAGGAATTAATGTGCACAAATATGGTGCCCATATTTTCCATACAAGTGATCGCAAGGTATGGGATTTTGTAAATTCTTTTGTGGAATTTAATCGTTATACAAACAGCCCGGTAGCTAATTATAAGGGTGAGATTTACAATATGCCGTTTAATATGAATACGTTTAGCCGTATGTGGGGAATTAGTACACCACAGGAAGCAAAGGCAATCATTGACAAACAAAAGTCAGAGATTACGGGAGAACCTAAAAATCTTGAGGAACAGGCAATTGCGCTTGTAGGAAGAGATATTTATGAGAAGCTTGTAAAGGGTTATACGGAAAAACAGTGGGGACGCGACTGCAGCGAGCTTCCGAGTTTTATTATAAAGAGACTCCCAGTGCGCTTTACATATGATAATAATTATTTTAATGATTTATATCAGGGAATCCCGATTGGCGGTTATAACAAGCTGATAGAGGCATTGTTTGAGGGTGCTGATATAAAGACAGGCGTTGATTTCCTTGCAGAAAAGGAAAAATGGATGTCAATGGCTGATAAAGTAGTTTATACAGGAGCAATCGATGAGTATTTTGAGTATTGCTTTGGAAAGCTTGAGTATCGTACTGTGCGTTTTGAGACAGAAGTGCTTGATACAGATAATTATCAGGGTGTAGCAGTTGTTAACTATACAGACAGAGAGACACCTTATACAAGAGTAATTGAGCATAAGCATTTTGAGTTTGGAACACAGCCTAAAACAGTAATTTCAAAGGAATATTCTACTGACTGGAAGGAAGGCATGGAACCTTACTATCCGGTAAATAATGAGAAAAACCAGATGCTGTATCAGAAATATCGCGAGAAGGCACAACAGCAGGAAAAAGTATTTTTCGGCGGCCGCCTTGGAGAATATAAATATTATGATATGGACAAGGTTATTGCATCTGCTATGAATGGCTGGGAAGCTTTACATAGATAAGAAGTTTTTTTAACATCAACGAAGGGCAGGACAGAATTAATGGGAAAGTATTTTGGAACAGACGGTTTTCGCGGTGAGGCAAATGTAGATTTAACGGTTGAGCATGCATTTGAGGTAGGTCGTTTTATTGGCTGGTATTTTGGAAAGGAGCATAAGTGCAAGGTAGTAATCGGAAAGGATACGAGACGAAGCAGCTACATGTTTGAATATGCACTTGTTGCAGGCTTAACTGCTTCCGGTGCAGATGCTTATCTTCTTCATGTTACCACAACACCAAGTGTATCATATGTTGTTCGTACAGAAGATTTCGACTGTGGAATTATGATTTCTGCAAGTCATAATCCATTCTATGATAACGGAATCAAGCTGATTAATGATAAGGGTGAAAAAATGCAGGAATTTGTCATTGATGAGATTGAAAAGTATCTTGATGAAGATAAGAAGAATCTGCCATATGCGACAAAGGAAAATATTGGCTGTACCGTGGATTATGCAGCAGGAAGAAACCGTTATCTTGGATATTTAATGTCTCTGGCACTGTGTTCCTTTAGAAATATGCGCGTCGGTTTAGACTGTGCAAATGGAAGTGCTTGGATGATTGCAAAGAATGTTTTTGATGCACTTGGTGCAAAAACATATGTGATCAATAACGAGCCAGATGGAACTAATATTAATACAAATTGTGGTTCTACTCATATTCAGGGATTGCAGGCTTTGGTAAAGGAAAAGCACCTTGACGTTGGATTTGCATTTGATGGTGACGCAGACCGCTGCCTTTGTGTAGATGAGAATGGAGATGTAGTAGACGGCGATGCGATTCTTTATATTTGCGGTAAGTATCTGAAAAATAAAGGAGAGCTTGCTGACAATACAGTTGTTACAACTGTCATGTCAAATTTTGGTTTGTATAAGGCATTTGATGCAGCAGGTATTTCTTATGAAAAGACAGCTGTTGGCGATAAGTATGTATATGAGTGCATGAGCGAAAATGGATATCGTCTTGGCGGTGAGCAGTCTGGTCATATTATTTTCAGCAAGTATGCAGCAACAGGAGATGGACTGATTACTGCAATTAAGATGATGGAAGTAATGGTACTAGGCAAGCAGACACTTTCTCAGTTAAGACGTGGTTTTGTGTCATATCCGCAGAAGCTGACGAATGTGCGAGTAATGGATAAGGTGGCAGCAAGAGAAGATGCAGATGTTCAGGCAGCAGTTGCACGAATCACAGGGGAACTGGGAGATCGCGGACGCATTCTTGTAAGGGAGAGCGGAACAGAACCATTAATTCGTGTTATGGTTGAGGCAAGTGATCCAGATGATTGTGAAAAGTATGTAGATCAGGTAGTTGAGGTACTTCGCGAAAATGCACATATAAGAAAATAATAGACGCAGTTAAACAATCATACCGGCAAAAATAAAAGAAAAAAAAGAAAAATAGACAACGAATAAAAATACGAAAAGGGGGAAAAAGGGTATGAAGATGCCGATTATAGAGGCTTACCTGGACGATCTTATTAAAAACAGCACACTCGATGTACCGGCATGGAACATTGAGGCAGCAAGAAAGGGTGGAAAGTCCGGTTGGAACTACATTGACGGATGTATGATCCTTGCTATGATAGAGACATGGAAGATTACAGGAGAGAAAAAGTACCTTGATTTTGCGGAAGCTTATATTGACCATCGTGTGCAGGAAGATGGTACGATAAAGGGATATAATCCGGAGGATTATAATATTGATAATGTTAATGCAGGAAAGACCTTGTTTTTGCTGTATGACATTACTGGTAAGGAAAAGTACCGCAAGGCAATTGATGTAATTTATGGACAGCTTAAAGGTCAGCCAAGAACAAGTGAAGGTAATTTTTGGCATAAGAAGATTTATCCGAATCAGGTTTGGCTTGATGGACTTTATATGGGACAGCCATTTTATATGGAATATGAGACACGCTTTAATGACAAGAAGAACTATCCAGATATCTTTAAACAGTTCTTCAATGTCGTAAAGAATATGAGAGACGAAAAAACAGGTCTTTATTATCACGCTTATGATTCATCAAAAGAAATGTTCTGGTGTGATAAGACGACAGGTCTTTCAAAGAATTTTTGGCTGCGTGCGCTTGGATGGTATTCAATGGCGCTGCTTGATACATTGACGAAAGCAGATAACAGCTATCAGCCAGAATACGATCAATTAAAGCAGATATTTATTGATTTGATGGAGTCTATGGTAAAATTTCAGGATGAAAGTGGCATGTGGTATCAGGTTGTCAATATGGGTGGCCGTGAGAAAAACTATCTTGAGACAAGCGGAAGTGCAATTATGGCATATTCAATGCTTAAGGGCGTGAGACTTGGCTTTTTGCCAGAGAGTTTTCGTGCATATGGCGAAAAAGCATTTCATGGTATTTGTGATCGCTATCTGAAGGAAAAAGACGGGCGTTTAAGTCTTGGCGGAATATGCTTAGTGGCAGGACTTGGTGGTCCGCAGATGAGAGATGGAACTTACGAATACTATATGTCTGAACCAGTAGTTGAGGATGATGCAAAGGGTGTTGGTCCATTTTTGTTGGCGTACACAGAAATTCGCAGATTAGGCGAGTGAAATTAAAAGAAGTGGATACCTGCGGTAACAGCCGCAGGTATTTTAAAATGGATGAAGAAAATAAGAAAGGCAGGGAAAAGATGAAGGGAACATCTTGTGAAGAGTGCGCATATTTTGAATATGATGAGGAAGAGGAATCATACGGCTGTCAATTCTATTTTGATGAGGATGATATTGCAAGAGCGAGCCTTTATGGTGATCGCTATATTTGTCCGCACTTTCAGTACAAAGATGAGTATAGAATTGTTCGAAAGCAAATTTAAGTGAATACGGATAGAACAAACATAGAGGTATTTTATCTATTGACAAAATCATAAATGTTTATTATCATAAATAAGTAATAAAAAATAGAAAAGGGCGGTAAATAAACAAAGGAGAAAACTATTATTTGCCGGGTGGAAGGTTGTTATGAACAGCGATGAAGTAATGATTGTTAATGAGGAAGAGGATGAGATAACCATAGACTTTTGGGGTATTTTTCATGCAATCGCAAAAAAATGGTATATTGTTCTTTTTGTAGCTGTAGCGTTTGGTTTTGCATTGGGAGCATATGGACGCTTTGTTGTAAAGGATGCTTATGAAGCTGAGGCATCAATGTGTATTATTGACAGCAATAAAGAAGTGTCTATGAGTGATTTGCAAGTTGGATCAGCACTGATAAATGATTATGAAGGAATTATTAAAAGTCGTGTTGTTCTTACAAAAGTAATTGCAAATCTAAAACTGGATATTGAATATAAGGGATTGTATAATGCAGTTTCTATAGAGAATCCAGATGGAACAAGAATTATCAAAATAAACGTAGTTTCACAAGATCAAAAAGAAGCAGTTGATATTGCAAATGAAATTTTGCAAATCAGCATTGAAGAAATTCCGAATGTTTTAGGAAGCAGTGTACCGACAGTACTAGATAAGGCTGACATTTTATTTACAGAGAATACACGCCATTCTATTTTGTTTTATTCTGTGATTGGTGTTGCTCTTGGAATGTTTTTTGCATGTGGCATTATAGCATTGACGGTCATTACAAATGTATCTGTAAAAACTGATGAGGATGTGCAAAAGTGTACTGGTTTGTCAGTTCTTGGTGCGATTCCAGATTACAAAGGAAAAAAACAGAAGAAAATTATGTGGCCTGAGGATTTACCATTTAATGCATCGGAGTCTATTTATCAGTTGCGTACAGGAATTTTATACAGCAGCAAGGATGTGAAAACGATTGTAGTTACGAGTGCATTTGAAAATCAGGGAAAATCTTTTATTTCATTCCATTTGGCATATAGTTTATCACAGGTGGGAAAAAGGGTTCTTCTTGTTGATACAGATATGAGAAAATCAGTGCTTCAAAGACGTATGGGACTAGAAGGTGTAAAGCTTGGACTTTCTGAGTATCTTTCTGGAAATGCAGAGCTAGGTCAGGTTATTTATGATGTTGGCATTCCAAATATGCATGTATTGTTTAGTGGAAAGCTTGTTCCAAATGCATCTGCACTTTTGTCTGCAAAGTGGTTGGAAAATCTTTGTACAGAAGTTAGAGATTCCTATGATTATATTATTTTTGATACACCTCCGATCTGCGTAGTGGGAGATGCAGCAATTGTGGCATCTTTTTGTGATGGAACACTTCTTGTTATTGAAAATGGTGTTACAAAGAAGAAGACATTGGCGCAGATGAAGTCTGAGATGGATAAAGTGGGTGCGAATGTAATTGGTGTTGTCCAGAATATGGTCGGTAGCAAAAAGGATTCCAGTTATTATGGCAAGGGAAATTACGGTTATTATTATGGAAATAACCAAAATAAAAAATAAATTTACAAAAGCTATTGTAAATTATAAAAAGCCGTGGTAGAATGAGATCTGAAATCTTTAAAATAAAAGCAATGACGGAAAGAGTAGTACAGCAAGATCATTCAGAGAGAGCCGTGTATGGTGGAAGCGGTTTATGGGAATACTGTATGAAGACCATTCCTGAGCTGTGCGTGAAAGAAGCAAAAAGCTTCGAAGCGTTGCCGTGTTGCTGCGTTATAAGCAAAGAGTGAAAGATAAGGTGGAACCGTGCGCTAGCACCCTTAGGTATTGAGATACCTGAGGGTGTTTTTTTATTGCACAAGTTAAACTTTATGTTCCTGTATCCTGCTCTGTCACCGATGGAAAATAAAATGTAAAAAGATAAGAGGAGATCAAAATGGTAAACTTTAAAGAAGACGAAGCATTAAACACATTGAATCATTCCTGTGCACATTTGATGGCACAGGCAATCCGTCATCTGTATCCGCAGGCAAAATTCTGGGTAGGACCAGTTGTTGCAGAGGGATTCTATTATGATGTTGATTTCGGTGATCACGTATTTAAGGAAGAGGACTTGGCTGCAATCGAGAAGGAAATGAAGAAGATCGCAAAGAGAGGCTTTAAGATTATCCGTAAGGAGATTTCCAAGGAAGAAGCACTGGAAATGTTTAAGGATGATGAGTATAAGCTTGATCTGATTTCCAATTTGGAAGATGGAAATATTACATGCTATGAGCAGGGAGATTTTACAGATCTTTGCCGCGGACCTCACGTTGACAATGTAAAGCTTTGCCGTTACTTTAAGCTGTTAAAGCATTCTGGTGCTTACTGGAAGGGAGATAAGAATAATAAGGTTCTGCAGAGAATCTATGGTGTATGTTTCCCGACAGCTGAGGAATTAGAGGAGCACTTAAAGCTTCTTGAGGAGGCTAAGGAGAGAGATCACAGAAAGATCGGTAAAGATATGAATTTGTTCATGGTAGACGATCTGGTAGGCCGTGGTCTTCCAATGTTCCTTCCAAAGGGTTATGTAATCTGGCAGGAGCTTGAAAACTACATCAAGGATAAGGAAAGAAAGCTTGGCTATCAGCATGTTATGACACCGTGTGTTGGAACAGTTAATCTGTACAAGACATCTGGTCACTGGGATCATTACAAGGAGAACATGTTCCCAGCTATGGAAGTAGATGGAGAGGCATTTGTTCTTCGTCCGATGAACTGTCCGCATCATATGATGATCTATGCAAACCGTATGCATTCTTATAAGGATCTGCCAATCCGTATAGGTGAGATTGCTCATGATTTCCGTTATGAGTCAAGTGGAACCTTAAAGGGTATTGAGAGAGGCCGTCACTTCTGCCAGAATGATGCGCATATTTTTGTAACACCAGAGCAGATCAAGGATGAGTTCTCAAATGTTGTTGATCTGATCTTTAGTACCTACAAGGATTTTGGTATCACAGATTATCGCTGTGTTTTGTCTTTGAGAGATCCGGCAAATAAGACAAAGTATCATGATGATGATGAGATGTGGAATAAGGCAGAAAATGCTCTTAGAGACGTTATGAATGACCTTGGAATCGAGTATACAGAGGAGATTGGTGAGGCTGCTTTCTATGGTCCGAAGCTTGATGTAAATGTAAAGCCAGCTGTTGGAAACGAGTATACACTGTCCACTTGCCAGCTTGATTTCTGCCTGCCGGCAAAGTTCGAGCTGACTTATATTGACAAGGATGGCGAGAAGAAGACTCCTGTTGTTTTGCATAGAGCAATTTTGGGATCTCTTGACCGTTTCATGGCATATATTCTTGAGGAGACAAAGGGAAATCTGCCAACATGGCTTGCACCAGTTCAGGTAAAGGTTATGCCTGTTAAGACAGATAACGAGGAGCTCATGGAGTATGCAAGACAGATCTGTGAGAATCTTGAGGATAGAAATGTTCGTGTTGAGTTAGATGACAGAGCAGAAAAGCTTGGTTATCGTATGCGCGAAGGTCAGGTTCAGAAGGTACCGTATCTGCTTGTAATCGGATTTAACGAAATGGAGAATAAGTCAGTCTCCTATAGACTTCATGGAGAAATGGATACTACAACAGTTGGACTTGATGAGTTTGTTGAGAAGATCCATGAAGAAATTAAAAATAAGGTAAGATAAAAGAAACAGATCGAAGCATCTGGTAAGTATAAAAAGGGCACGAATCAAGTTTAGATTCGTGCCCTTTCTCTGTAAAAAACATAATTATTCAGGATCTTATAGTAAAATCAATTTAGTTCTCAAGCAGATATTTTTCGCAAAAAGCGATCTGCGCTTCCATGGAAGTGCGGCTTGGAGCACCCTTTGTAAGACGCTTTTCTACGCAAGTCTTCATGCTGATTGCGTCATAGATATCCTCATCAAATACTGGGCTGATGGAACGATATGCGTCAAGAGAAAGCTCATCAAGGGAGCAGTTTTTATCAATACACATTAGAACAAGCTGACCAACAATGCCATGTGCATCACGGAATGCAACACCGTGATTTACAAGATAATCAGCGGCATCTGTAGCGTTGGTGAAGCCATTTTTTGCACTGGCTTCCATGCGATCCTTACGGAATGTCATAGAGGCGATCATGCCTGTGAACAAACCAATGCAACCCTTAACAGTATCAAATGCGTCAAATGCCATCTCCTTATCCTCCTGCATATCTTTGTTGTATGCAAGCGGAAGACCTTTCATGGTAGTTAAAAGAGACACAAGAGCACCATAAACACGTCCTGTCTTTCCTCTGATCAGCTCTGCAATATCAGGATTTTTTTTCTGCGGCATAATACTAGAACCGGTGCTGTAAGAATCATCAATATCGACGAATTGATACTCGTTAGTATTCCAGGTGATAATCTCTTCGCAGAAGCGGGACAGGTGCATCATAATAATTGAGAGTGCATCCAGATATTCGATCAGGTAGTCGCGATCAGAAACAGAATCCATGCTGTTTACAGTTGCGCAGTCAAAGTCCAAAAGAGACGCAGTGTACTCTCTGTCAAGCGGGTAAGTGGTTCCTGCCAGAGCGCCAGCTCCAAGTGGGCATGTATTCATGCGGCGGCGGATGTCAGCCAGACGGCTGCGGTCACGGCGAAACATTTCAAAATATGCACCAAAATGATGAGCAAGTGTAATTGGCTGAGCTTTTTGAAGGTGAGTAAAGCCTGGCATAAAGGTGTCAAGGTTTGCTTTCATAATAGTGAGCAATTCTTCAAGGAGAGTTTTTAAAAGACCATCAGTCTCATCAATCTCATCTCTTGTGTAAAGCTTCATGTCAAGTGCAACCTGATCATTTCTGCTTCGGCCTGTATGAAGCTTCTTTCCAGCCTCTCCGATGCGTTCAATCAAATGAGCTTCTACGAAGCTGTGAATATCTTCACTTCCGTCATCGAATGTAAGTGTGCCATTGTTAATATCAGAAAGAATACCTGTTAAACCACTGATGATCTGATCTCGCTCATCATTTGTCAGGATGCCGGATTTTGCAAGCATAGTCACGTGTGCAATGCTGCCGCGAATATCCTGTGCGTAAAAGCGACAGTCAAATGGAAGTGATGCATTAAAATGGTTTACAAGCTCATTAGTTTCTTTGGTGAAGCGTCCACCCCATAATTTCATAATCAATCCTCTTTTCTGACAGCTTATTGACTGTCTTTGTTTGTTTTTTTGCTTAATGAATTGTGACGGCTGCGAGTTAAATCAAGCTCAATACTGTCTAGGCTGACATTTTTTTTCGCTGATGAATCACGCTTTTCATCTGTTTTTGAAAAATTTTTATTCGAAAGCATTTCATCTGAAAGTTCTTTCGAAAAATCTTTATTTGAAAATTCTTCCGAAAGTTCTTCTTCTGAAGGTTTTTCTGGTTCGTTTGAATCTTCCTCAAAAAATTCATCAGATAGATCATCATCTTCAACTATTACTGAATCATCCGTCTCGATTTCATTATCTGTTTCATCATCTAAAGTACCATCTGTAGGTTCAGATAAATCATTTTCAAGATCTTCTGAATCAGCCAAAGCAGTTGCCTGAGAAGCAGAAATTTCCTCCTGATCATTAAGTGAAGCTTCATCTGCTTGATTTTTCTTCCAGAGGTGAATCAGTGCAGCAATCATAATCAGTAAAATAATACAGATAAGCGTGCTTGCAAGACCGAGATAAAAACCATCTGGTGTGTAATCAAGATGAATGGTATGTGTACCTTCAGAAATTTCGAAGGAGACGAATGTGTCTTTAAAGGCTGTCATATCAACCGTATTTCCATCAACAGTGACAGTCCATCCTGTGTCATAAGGAATTGTTGTTACAACGCGTCCATCAGTAGATGCAGTAATAGTTGCATCTACACTTGTGCTTGTGTAGGAAGTAACTTCCATCGGTGACTCGTCAAGAATTTCATAAAGCTCTTTTAGCACATCCTCATTCAGACGGTATGCGGACAAATTGATGATGGTTGAACTAGAAGAATCATCATTTGTGATAGTAAAGAGTGAGCCGTCGGTCTGATAGTCAAATGACATAAAAAAGCTTCGGCTTAAATTGTCAAAAGTTTTTGATGTATTATGATGGCTTATGCGAATTTTAGAAGGACCCGATTTAGCAGAATAGAAGCAGTAGTAGCCGCCTTCTGTTGTTGTAACGTTTACGCTAGTGGTTCCGTTGTTTGTCACGTCAAGCGAAACAAATAAGTCATCAGCAATACCAAGTGAATGAACAAGATTGTTCCAGTTTATGCCAGGATCATCTGCTGTTAAATCCCAATCTGCTTCTAATGAATTAGAGACAAGAAAACCTAACGGCAGTGCATAAGTATTCTTGTAGAGGTCTACATTGTCTGTGCTTTGATAGAAACTTCTAAGCAAAGTATCCTCTGGCTTTGGATCGTTGTCTGTGTATATAGAGTAACGGATGCCAAGGAGCATATTGGAAGCAGGTGTGGAGCCGGCAGTTCCATATGCATTAGTTGATGACTCTAAACCAATTTTCTTATAAAAAGAAGTTAGATGAGCGTAGGCTGTTGATGAAAAGATCGATGCAGAAGGATAATCAAGCCATGCACCATCATTTTTCGTACGATTGTTCACCTTCTCTGTACGGTAAAATACAGTGTCATCATCAGCTGCGGCAGCAGCGGTAAGTGTGCGTACATTGGAATCATATTCCTTATAAGTTGTTCTTCCTACTGTTGTAACACTTGTATACGACATATTGATTGTGGCTTCAGCAGTAATAATGATAAGTGTAACAACAGTAATAGGCATACGCCAGTTTTTGCCCTTTGAACGGTATAAATGAATTAAAATGCCATAAATTACCACAAAGAGAATACTTAAATAGAATGAGGAGAACAGATAATACTGTTCATCACCTGTTCCTGTGTAGGAGGCTTCTAGCTTTTCTGTCAGAATGATAAAGGCGACAACACCAAGCAAAACGCCTAGGTATTGTTTTTTAGGGCGATCCTTTAAACCAAGAAAGCCTTTATATCCCATCGCGAGCAAAAACAGAATATAGATAAAGGACTGGCGGCACGGAAGAGAGTTTGGATAATGGAAACCATGCCATATAAAGTTAAGCACATTAGTGCTAAAACTTAAGTAGAAGAAAATAATCAGACAAAGGTAAGAAATCTTTTCCTTGAAGGAAACCTTTTTGTTCATAAAATAGAGCGGTACAAACAACAGGATGCCAATTCCGCAGTAAATATTTGGCCAATGCTTTAGTCCGATTTCAACCTCAACATTAACAAGATGACGAGCAATCATGTCATACATAGAAAAGTAAGAGGACCAGTCCTTTGGAAAGCTAAAGTTGCCGGAAGCTGTATATGAGAGTGCTGCAATCTCAGGGAAAAGCACAACACCTGCGAGTCCGCCGGCTAAAAGGGAAAACAGACCAAAATTTAATATCTTTTTCGGGTAATTAAAATTTTTTCCTTTTGCGAGAATCATGCAGATTACAAAATAAATTACAAGCGTAATGCAGATCATGATTGCAATGTAATAATTGGAGAGAATGGCAAGTCCTAAGCTGATGCAATACAGATAGCATTTATCATCGTTGATTAGCCGCTCTAAACCAAGGAAAATTACAGGAAGCAAAACCATACAGTCAAGCCACATAATATTCCAGCTGTACGCAGCCATGTAGCCGCTTAGGCCATAAAAGATGCCGAAAAAGGCAGCTGCGATGCTGTTTGTGTGGTTGTGTCTGTTTAAATACCAGGTCATCGTAAGACTAGAGAGTGCCATTTTTAATACAATTCCATATGTGATAAACTCAATGACAAGTGAGCTTGGACACAGGAACAAAAACCAGTTAAGCGGACTAGAAAGATAGTAGGCAAAGATTGCCATAAAGTTTGTACCTAAACCGATGTCCCATGTATAAAACAAGCTTTCACCGTTTGCGAGCTTATCCTTTAGTTCCTGAAAAAACGGTGCGTATTGGTGATACAGGTCAGTACGCAAAAAAGAACGGTCGCCAAATGGGTAGATTTCCTTTCCGATAAAGATCATAATCATGGAAAGAACTGGAATAAAAAAAGCCAGAAGATAAGGCAAACGATCCTTCCATGTTCGCTTCGAATGTGCCTGCTGCGGCATGATTTTTGAAAAATTCAAATTCATAGCACAAATCCTTTCTTAAAAATATATCTTTATGATAGCATTGTTTTTTGATCATTCTGTGACTAGCTTCTTTTCTTAAAAACAAGAAGCTTGCTGCCAATGTAATTTATTAATAGAACAAATACATTAGACAACAGTTTCATTGCCGGTTCATTCCAGCAAAGAAGGCTGACTGTAATTTCCATGAAGGCAGTATCGACAAAAAAGGAAAAGATACGGCAGCTTAAAAAAGGAATCAGTTCCTTTTTTAAAACAGGCACAGACCAGTCATCTGACAGGAAAACAAAAATCTTGTTGCTGACGTAGGCAAATGCAACAGCGAGCACCCAGGAGATACATTGAGAAATCAAGACTCCAGAAAAGATACGGACAAGAAAGTAGCTTACATAGCTGACGATGGTTGTAAGGACACCACAGACAAGGTAGCTAATGACTTCGTAGTTGCAAAAACGCGACAAAACAGGATTATTGGCAGCCCACTGACAGATTCTAAGATTGATTATAAAACGAATCAGTGGAAAGTTCATGATTTTGTCTTTCATATTAAATGTGCTCCTTTTTACTTTACAGATGATTCAAATTCGCATATAATAAATAATGCGTTTGACCATTTGGCCGGCGTATATATGTAAACAACACGGCATTCTTATTGTAATATAGGATTAGAAAAAAGTAAATCTTTTTCTTTCCTCTATATGAAAGGTAAAAAATATGACAGAACAAGAACGCAAGAAAGCATTTGAAAATCAAAGGCGCAATGCCGAAAGACGTGCTAAGGAAGCTGATGGCACTTATGACATGGAGCGTCGCATACAATATGAAAAAAAACAGCGTGAAGAACGCCGTCTGCAGCAGAAAAAGCAAGCATTGAAGCAGCGGTTTATAGCAGCAGTGATTGTAGTTGCTGCTTTGATTGTGATAGCAGTTCTTTTTAGATCCTGCAATAAAAAAGATGATAAACAGCTTCAAACAATGCCTGTGCAGACCTCACAGGAGGAGATAACAAGCGGGCAAATTGAAGAGGCAAATGAACCAGAAGTGAAAGCTACTGTGCCAACTACACAGGAACAGATTCAAGAGACAAATCAGTTGGAGACAGTTGGTGAAACAGAGCAGGTACAGCTGACGCAAAGTCAGCCGGCAGAATCTGTTGCTGCGACAGTAAATGCAGTTGATACAGCGCAGCATGTCATTGATCCGTCTGGTATTGTTATTCCAGATTGGATTACTGTTGATTTGATCCATATTAATAATGTGTCAAGACCAGCAATTGCCCTTGATGCTGTAAATGATATTGCAATTCATTATGTGGCAAATCCGGGAAGCTCTGCAAAGGCAAACAGGGATTATTTTGATTCACTTGATAATCCGGCTGTAGAAGGTGCCGGCCGCCAGGCAAGTGCACATTTGATTGTAGGGCTTGATGGTGAGGTAGTACAGTGTCTTCCACTTAATGAGATGGCATATGCAGTTCGTTCAAGAAATCCAGATACGATTTCAATCGAAGTGTGTCATCCAGATGAGACAGGTAAGTTTTCAGATACTACATACAATACACTTGTAAAGCTTACAGCGTGGCTTTTACAGCAAAAAGGTCTGACACCGGATCATGTGATTCGCCATTTCGACTGTGATGGAAAATATTGTCCGCTTTATTATGTGGAGCATGAGGATGCATGGAATAAGCTGAAGCAGGATATAGCAGATTATTATTATGCAAATCCAAATATTCAGTAAACTTTCGGGCAACTTTGTACTTTACAACCTTTTTGAAACGCGGTAGAATAGAATTAGCCTGTTGCGGTCTGGGGACAGTTTGCCCTACGGACAGCAACGATACAAACGCTGCATGGGCAGCAGATGGGAGATAAATTATGAAGGTATTAGTTATTAACTGCGGCAGTTCTTCTCTGAAGTATCAGCTGATTGATTCACAGACGGAGGAGGTACTGGCAAAGGGACTTTGCGAGAGAATCGGTATTGAAGGTTCTAAGCTGACTCATAAGCCAACTGGAAAGGAAGACTATGTAGTAGAGTCTCCGATGAAGGATCACCAGATTGCTGTAAAGCTTGTGCTGGATGCACTGACAGATAAGGATCACGGTGTAATCACCGATATCAAGGAAATCTCAGCAGTAGGCCATCGCGTTCTGCACGCAGGTCAGGTATACAGCGATTCTATCGTTGTAAATGAGGATGTTAAGAGAGTAATCAGAGAGTGCTTCGA
Organism: Anthropogastromicrobium sp.; assembly: GCF_037349415.1. Lineage (NCBI taxonomy): Bacteria > Bacillati > Bacillota > Clostridia > Lachnospirales > Lachnospiraceae > Anthropogastromicrobium > Anthropogastromicrobium sp. The sequence goes on along the minus strand of NZ_JAXWCK010000029.1, from coordinate 82,556 downwards.
TCTCGGACCTCTTCATAATCCAGCAAACCTGATTGGTATTGAAGCATGTGAGGCAGCTATGCCAGGTGTACCGCAGGTAGCAGTATTTGATACTGCATTTGGACAGAGCATGCCAAAGAAGGCATATCTGTATGCAATTCCATACGAGTATTATGAAAAGTACGGCATTCGTCGCTATGGCTTCCACGGAACAAGCCACAGCTTCGTATCTAAGGAGACTATTAAGTTTGCAAACCTTAATCCAGAGAACTGCAAGGTTATCGTTTGCCATTTAGGAAACGGTGCAAGTATTTCTGCATCAATTGGCGGTAAGTGTGTAGATACAAGTATGGGTCTGACTCCTCTGGAAGGTCTGATCATGGGTACCAGAAGTGGTGATGTTGATCCGGCTGTTGTTCAGTATATCTGCAACAAAGAGAATAAGACTGTTGATGAGGTATTAAATATCTTAAATAAGAAGTCTGGTGTTCTTGGTATTTCTGGTGTTTCCAGTGACTTCCGTGATGTTACAAAGGCTGAAAATGAAGGAAACGAGAGAGCAAAGGCAGCAAACGAGGCATTTATCTACCGCGTAATCAAGTACATCGGTGCATACGTTGCTGCTATGAACGGTGTAGATGCAATTGCATTTACAGCAGGTGTTGGTGAGAATGATGTAAATGCAAGAGAGAAGATCTTAAGCGGTCTGACTTACCTTGGCATCGAGGTTGACCATGAGGCAAATAAGAGAAGAGGCGAGAATACAATGATCTCTACTCCAGCTTCTAAGGTTAAGGTTGCAGTAATTCCGACAAATGAGGAGTTGGCAATCGCAAGAGAGACTGTTGCGCTGGTATAATCTGGCACAACGAGCAAACACTACCAGGCAGCAGCTGCAAAGGCAGCTGCTGCTTGTTTCTATGAAAGGTTGGGTTACAAATTGTCATTATCAGAACAGAGCAGGATTCGCAATTTCTGTATTATTGCGCATATAGACCACGGAAAGTCCACGTTAGCGGACCGTATTATTGAAAAGACAGGCCTTTTGACCAGCAGAGAGATGCAGGAACAGGTTCTGGACAATATGGATCTTGAGAGAGAGAGAGGCATAACCATAAAGTCACAGGCTGTGCGTACCATGTATAAGGCCAATGACGGGGAGGAGTATATTTTCAATTTGATTGATACACCTGGACACGTCGATTTTAATTATGAGGTGTCACGAAGCCTCGCAGCTTGTGACGGTGCCATTTTGGTTGTCGATGCTGCACAGGGAATTGAGGCACAGACATTGGCGAATGTGTATTTAGCGTTAGATCATGATCTGGATGTTTTTCCAGTTATCAATAAGATTGATTTGCCAAGTGCAGATCCAGACCGTGTGGCGGCTGAGATCGAAGATATTATTGGCATAGAGGCGCAGGATGCACCGCGCATTTCAGCAAAAAATGGAATAAATATCGAAGCCGTTTTAGAGGAAATAGTTCACAAAATTCCAGCACCAAAGGGAGATCCGAACGCACCGCTTAAAGCATTGATCTTTGATTCAAAGTATGATTCATATCGCGGTGTTATCGTATTTTGCCGTATTATGGAGGGAACTGTTAAAAAAGGCGATACTGTGCGAATGATGGCAACTGGAGCAGTAGAAGAGATCGTTGAGGTTGGCTATTTTGGTGCAGGACAGTTTATTGCATGTGATGAGCTTTCAGCAGGAATGGTTGGTTATATTACAGCAAGCATCAAAAATGTGCGTGAGACTCGTGTCGGTGATACAATAACAAATAATGACAATCCGGCAGCAGAGCCGCTTCCTGGATATAAAAAGGTTAATCCAATGGTGTACTGTGGTCTTTATCCAGCTGATGGTGCAAAGTATCCAGATCTTAGAGATGCGCTTGAAAAACTTCAGCTAAATGATGCCTCCCTGCAGTATGAGCCTGAGACATCTATTGCACTTGGTTTTGGCTTCCGCTGTGGTTTCCTTGGTCTTCTCCATTTGGAAATTATTCAGGAACGTCTTGAGCGAGAGTACAATCTTGATCTTGTAACCACGGCACCAGGCGTTGTGTACCATATTTATAAAACAGATGGGACAATGATGGAGCTGACAAATCCTTCCAATATGCCGGATCCATCTGCAATTGAACATATGGAAGAGCCAGTTGTCTCAGCAGAAATCATGGTAACTAGTGAATATATAGGAGCCATAATGGATCTTTGTCAGGAAAGAAGAGGTATTTACCTTGGTATGGAATATATCGAGGAGAACCGCGCTGTATTAAAGTATGATTTGCCATTAAATGAGATTATTTACGATTTCTTCGATGCGCTTAAATCACGCTCAAGAGGATATGCATCATTTGATTATGAATTAAAGGGCTATATGAAATCAGAGCTTGTAAAGCTTGATATCCTGGTAAATAAAGAGACAGTCGATGCACTTTCATTTGTTGTATTTGCAGGCAGTGCTTATGAAAGAGGAAGAAAAATGTGCGAAAAGCTTAAGGATGAAATTCCAAGACAGCTTTTTGAGATTCCGATTCAGGCAGCAATTGGAAGCAAGATTATCGCCAGAGAGACTGTTCGTGCAATGCGTAAGGATGTCCTTGCAAAATGTTACGGTGGTGATATCAGCCGTAAGAAGAAGCTTCTTGAAAAGCAAAAGGAAGGAAAGAAGCGCATGCGTATGGTCGGAAACGTAGAGATTCCGCAAAAGGCATTTATGAGTGTGCTCAAGCTTGATGAGGAGTAATCGGATGCTTGGTCTTTATATTCACATTCCCTTTTGTGTGCGAAAATGCCGATACTGTGATTTTTTATCGGCACCTGCATGTGATTCAGAACGTGAAGCGTATCTGAAAAGCCTGCATGGTCAGATAAAAGCAATTGGTGAACGTCTGAGACAAAAAAAGTCAGGGAAACATTATATTGTAGACAGTATTTTTATAGGAGGCGGTACGCCGTCTTTATTATCATCTGATCAGATGCAGGCATTGATGGATGTGGTGCGAGAATCTTTTTATGTTGCAGATGATGCTGAAATTACTGCTGAATGTAATCCTGGCACTGTCACGAGAAAAAAGCTTTGTGCATACAAAAGAGCAGGAATCAATCGCCTAAGCATAGGACTGCAGTCAGCTGATAATGAGGAACTGGCGCTTTTAGGGCGAATCCACACATGGGAAGAATTTTTAGATACCTTTGAAGCGGCTCGTAATGCCTGCTTTACTAATATCAATATTGATATCATGAGTGCGCTTCCAGGTCAGACAGTTTTATCATATCAAAATACGCTGACAAGTGTGCTTGCACTTCATCCGGAGCATATTTCAGCATATAGCCTGATCATCGAAGAGGGAACACCTTTTTTTGATGAGTATGGTGAAACTGATTGTTCCAAAAAGAAGAAAAAGGATGCCGCGAAATTGCTTCCTTCTGAAGATGAAGTGGTGCAGATGGACGAACTTACCTGGAAACTTTTAGGTGAGGCTGGCTATGAGCACTATGAGATTTCTAATTATGCATTGCCAGAAAGCGTATGCAGACACAATTTAAAGTACTGGCACTGTGAAGAATATCTTGGTGTCGGTACAGGTGCTGCTTCGTATATGAAAACAAATTCATCAGGTGATTATTGTCGTTTGAAGGTCATTACTGATACAAAAGCGTTTTCAGAGATTGACTGGAATGATCCGTCGTCTTTAGACAAATGCTTTGCGGAATGTGATATACTTTCTTTGCAGGAACAAATGGAGGAGATGGCCTTTCTTGGTCTTCGCACAAAAGAAGGTGTCAGACTGTCGTCATTTTATGAACGCTTTGGCAAATCATTTAATGAAGTATATGGGGAAGTAGTTAAGAAATATACTGCGATGGGGATGATGAAAGCAGATGAGACACATGTTGCGCTCACGCTTAAAGGCATGGAGGTCGCAAATTGGATCATGGCTGATTTTTGTGGCTGATTTTTCAGAAGAATACAAGGTGCTGTGAGATTTGCAGCACGGAAAAGAGGAAAAGATGTATCAGGTCGATTGTTCCGTTTTGCTGGACGGAAAAAAATTCTACGAGATGTCGATATGGAATATGTACTGCAGAAAGAAAAGCTATGTGTTTCTGACAGCTGTTATGTATGCATTTTCTATGTTAATGATATCATCAGCACTCCCTCAGATTTTGACGGGAACAAACAACACAGCCATTATCAACGGCGGTATGGGCTTTGTATTACTTGTTCTTGTTGTCTATATGAATTATAATCATATCAGTCGTTTCAAGAGAGCTTCTAAAAACGAAGAGTGGTTAAAAAAGACAGGTAAGCATATACGAATCACAAAAGAGCAGATCGTAAATTATCGTATTGAGGCACAGGAAGAACGCAAGTATGAGTGGTCTCAGGTACTTGGCGCATATAACCGCAAGGAAGAAATTGTTCTGTGTACAAAAAAAGATGAGCAGATCATGACACTTGATAAGTCAAAGCTTTCCGAGTCAGAGATGAAATTTATCACAGATATTATAGATGAAAGACATTTATGGAGAACGTCAATGCCGATCCGTACAGTATATCTGATGTTTGGCGCAATTACATTCGTTGGAGTTACATGGATTGTACAGGCCGTTTTAAAGGTGATGTAATGTAAAAAAGTAAGCGTTTATTTTGGAAACGAAATAGATGCTTATTTTTTTTAATATTATAGTTTTGCGAATGGGCGTTCCGTGAACTGTAACTTTCATGCTTGACATTTCAGAGAAAGATCTTGTAAAATTATGCCTGCTGTTTTATAATGTGATAAGATGATACCAGTGTCAAAAGGTCAGAAATCTGATGCAATCTGGTATCGAAGGGGAAATTCCCATAAAGAATGGAAAGGAGTGCAGTGAGAACGCTGCAGTAATAGAAGAATGAGTAAATCCCACAAGAAAAAGAAGGATTCTTTTAAAATTATATATATGATACTGGGAATAGAGATGCTAGTTACGGTGGCTGTAATTGGTTATTTTGGATACCATTATGGAAGTATTTTATTAGCTGGTTTTAAGAGTGCTAAGGCAAGTATTAGTTCACAGACACCGGTACAAGATCCGGGATATCCGATTGATGTGGATGGACAGGCACCGACAAATCAGGTACAGGCAGATACAGAAGTGGTTACGGAGGAGGTGTTTAAGCCAACTAGTGCTAAGCTTGTCGCAGTAGGAGACAATCTTATGCATCGTTCCTGTACATTAAGCGCAAAGAATGCTGATGGAACATATGATTTTACTAAGCATTTTGCAAATATGGCTGATATCTTTAAGGCAGCCGATCTTGCTGTGATTAGTCAGGATACTGTGTTAGGTGGTATTGAACTTGGGGCGACCTCTACTGAGACAGGTATTTTCAACACTGCAGTGGAACTTGCGGATGGTATGGCAGATGCAGGAATCAATGTTGTTCTTGCTGCTAATAATCATATCATGGATGAAGGCAGTGCCGGCCTGAATACGATGATGAGCTATTTTAGTACAAAATATCCGAATATTACGCTTCTTGGTGTAAATAACTCCAGAGAGGCTAAGGATGAGCCTGTTTATGTGGAGACAAATAACATTAAGATTGCAATGATTAATTATAGCTATGGTTCTAACCAGACAGCTGATCTGGATGCAAGTCCATATTTATTAAATCAGTATGATGAGGATTGGCTGTCTGATGTATTAAAGCAGGCAAGAGAGGAAGCTGATTTTATTATCGCATTTCCATTTTGGGGCGAGCAAAACAGCATGGACTACACGCAGGAGCAGGAGCGTCAGGCACAGTTTCTGGCGGACAATGGTGTTGATCTGATTATTGGATCATATCCTCATGTAGTAGAACCTGTTAAATGGATCACAGCAGAAAATGGAGATCGTACTCTTGTTTATTATTCACTTGGCAATTTCCAGTCAATCCAGAATACAGTGGAAAATATGCTTGGCGGTCAGGCGAATATAACAATCAGTAAGGAAGAGGATGGAACTCATATTTCAGATTACTCACTTGATTTTGTTGTAACTCATTATGAGCAGAGAGAATCTAGTGAATATTATGACATTGTCACAACATATCCGCTGGCTGATTACACAAGTGATCTGGCAGCACGCCATGGTATGTCTGTATCTGGAAATGAGGAGTTTGATCTGGCATCTTTGCAGGGATTAAGCAGTCAGATTCTGTCAAAATGCGATCTGGACGAGAGTAAGGAACAAGATGCGTCAAAAGATGAATTAACAGATGAATCAACAGATGGAGAAAACTAAATTGAAGACAAAAAATGCAAATAAGTGTGCAGCGGCCGGTATGTGCGGCGGCTGCACTTATATTAACGGAAGTTATGAGAAACAGCTTACAGAAAAAGAACAGTATGTGAGAACACAACTAAAAGGAATTTGTCCGGTAAATCCAATTATCGGAATGGAAAATCCATACCATTACCGCAATAAGGTGACAGCAACATTTTCCTATAAAAAAGGCGAAATTTTTTCTGGAATCTATGAGGAGAAAAGTCACAGTGTTGTGCCGATAGATTCCTGTCTGTTAGAGGATCAGACCGCAGATCAGATTATATGTGATATAAGAGGACTGCTCAAATCATTTAAGATTACGATTTACAGTGAGCGCACACGTTATGGTCTGCTGCGCCATGTTATGATCAGACGAGGCTTTACAACAGGTGAAGTGCTAGTGATTCTTGTTGTTACTTCACCAGTGTTCCCATCAAAGAATAACTTTGTGAAAGCACTTTTAAAGCTGCATCCAGAGATTACAAGTGTTGTATTAAATGTAAATGACCGTATGACAAGTATGGTGCTTGGCGATAGAAATATTGTATTGTACGGAAAGGGCTATATTGAAGATGTGCTTTGCAATAACCGTTTTCGTATCTCAGCGCAGTCCTTTTATCAGATTAATCCGGTTCAGACGCAAAAGCTGTATGAAAAGGCTGTTGAGCTGGCAAATTTGACAGGTGAGGAAATTGCGATTGATGCTTACTGTGGAATTGGAACTATTGGAATGACTGCAGCATCAAAAGCAAAAACTGTACTTGGAATTGAATTAAATGCGCTCGCTGTAAAGGATGCAATTGCCAATGCAAGAGCAAATCATGTGACAAATATTCATTTTCTTCAGGGAGATGCAGGAGAACAGATGACACAGATGGCAGAGGAGGGAAGTCATGCCGATGTTGTCTTCATGGATCCGCCGAGAAGCGGAAGCAGTGAAGCATTTATGGATTCGGTTGCTGTTTTAAATCCAAAGTGCATTGTATATGTTTCCTGCAATCCGCAGACACTGGCAAGAGATCTTAAATATCTGGCAAAGAAAGGCTATCATACAAAGCAGGCAACACCAGTCGATATGTTCCCGTGGACAAAGGCTGAACATGTGGAAACAGTCTGTCTGCTTGAGAAAGGAAAAAAGTAATGATTAAAAATATTGTATTAGATATTGGAAATGTACTGATTCCGTTTTCATGGCGGCAGCATCTGGATCATTTTGGATTTTCAGATGAAATAAAGAAACGTCTGGCAGATGCAGTCTTTTTAAATGATGACTGGAACGAGATTGACCGAGGTGTTCTGACAAAAGAAGAACTTTTGGCTCGCTTCATTGAGAACGATCCTGGTATTGAAAAAGAAATTTATATGGTAATGGAAAATATAAATGGTACAGTTGGTGAGTATCCGTATACAAGCACATGGGTGCCAAAGCTTAAGTCAATGGGATATCGTGTGTATCTATTGTCCAATTTCAGTGATCAGCAGCTGCATGACAGCAGAGAAAAGCTTCCATTTATTGATCAGGCAGATGGTGTGCTATTATCATTTCGCTACAAGATGATAAAACCAGATGATGCGATCTACCAGAAGTTATTTGAATTATTTTCATTAAAGCCAGAAGAATGTCTGTTTTTTGATGACAAACAGGAAAATATTGACGGTGCAGTGCGAAATAAAATGAATGGACATGTGTTTACCAGCTATGAAGATGCAATGAATACAATAAAAAATATGTAGGAGGAAAAATGGCAGTATATCAATTAGAAAACGAACACATTTATCTGGAGGTTGCAAGTCACGGCGCAGAGCTTGTGCGTCTGGTTGGCAAGAAAACAAAAAAGGAATATTTATTTGATGGAGATCCAAAGTATTGGAAGCGTCATTCTCCAATTCTGTTTCCGTTTGTCGGCGGTGTGAAAAACAAAGAGTACCGCTATAATGGAAAGACTTATACAATGACACAGCATGGATTTGCGAGAGATATGGAATTTACACTGGACAGTCAGACACAGGATACGCTGTGGTTTTCAATTGTATCTAACGAGACGACAATGGAAAATTATCCATTCACATTCCGTCTTGAGGTTGGTTATCAGTTAAAGGGAACAGAAGTAACTGTACTTTGGAATGTAATCAACACAGATACAAAAGAAATGTATTTTTCCATTGGTGCACACCCGGCATTCTTCACCAGTATGACACTAGAGGCTGGTCCAGATACAGATCATCTTCACGTGGGCGATAATATTGAAGGAACATTTACCTGCTATCGTGTTACAGAAAATGCAATGGCACTTGAGGATGATACTCTTGTATTGCCGCGTGACCTGCCGCTTACAGCTGATCTTTTTTCAAGAGATGCTATTATTTCAAAGGATGATCAGGCATCACGTCTGGCACTGGCTTATCCGGATGGACAGGAGTATGTAGTTATGCAGTTTGATGAGCCAATCTTTGGACTGTGGTCACCAACGAGCGATGCACCATTTGTATGCTTAGAGCCATGGCATGGAAGATGCGATGCAGATGATTTCACAGGTACACTTCAGGAGCGCGCATATGAAAGAATGCTAGAGGTTGGCGGTGTATTTAATGGTGTTTATACAATTGGTCTGCCGCTAGAGTGATAGGAGCATAGAGAATGATTTATATTGGAAATCACGTTTCTTCGTCAAAGGGATATGAGGCGATGGGCAAACAGGAAGTAGCGCTTGGCGGCGATACGTTTGCCTTTTTCACAAGAAATCCAAGAGGCGGAAGCGCAAAAGAGATAAAAGATGAAGATGTACAGCGTCTTCTGACACTGATGAAAGATCACTCATTTGGTCCTCTTGTTGCACATGCACCATATACAATGAATGTTTGTGCAGCAAAGGAGGATATTCGCAAATTTTCTGTGGAGATGCTAAAGGATGATATAAGGCGTATGGAATATCTGCCAGGTGCCTTTTACAATTTTCATCCGGGTTCACATGTTGGTCAGGGAAGCGAAGCCGGCATTGAGCTTATAGCAGCAGCGTTAAATGAGTGCATAAGCAGTACACAGAGCGTAACGATTTTACTTGAGACGATGGCCGGAAAGGGAAGCGAGGTCGGAAGAAGCTTTGAGGAATTAAAAGAAATCATGGACCGTGTTTCATGTAAGGAAAAACTTGGTGTTTGTTTTGATACATGTCATGTGTGGGACGGCGGTTATGATATCGTTAATCATCTTGATGAAGTTCTTTCTGAGTTTGATCGTCTGATCGGTCTTGACAAACTGTGTGCTGTACATTTAAATGACAGTATGAATGATTGCGGTGCACATAAGGATCGCCATCAAAAGCTTGGTCTTGGAAAAATTGGAGAGGAAGCTTTAAGAAGAGTTGTCACTCATCCGGCGCTTCAGGGTCGTCCATTTATTCTTGAGACACCTAACGAGGATGACGGTTATGCAAGAGAGATTGCCATGGTGCGTAAGTGGCAGGAGCAATAAATTAAAAAACAGCAGGAGGAAAGCGTGATGGATCATTTATTATATGGCTGTGCATATTATGATGAGTATATGCCGTATGAACGGCTTGACAAGGATCTTGCTATGATGAAAAAGGCAGGAATCAATGTAATCAGGATTGCAGAGTCGACTTGGAGCACAGAAGAGCCAGAAGACGGAGTGTTTGATTTTTCTCATGTCACAAAGGTACTAGAAGCTTGTGAACGTGAAAAAATTAATGTTATTATCGGAACACCAACATATGCAATACCAGCTTGGATGGCAAAAAAGTATCCGGATATCATGGTGACAGATAAGAGTGGGCAACGTCCATACGGTGCGCGTCAGATTATGGACATAACACATCACGCTTACCGTTTCTACTGCGAGCGTATTATTCGTAAGCTGATGGAAGTGGTAAAGGACTATTCCTGCGTTATTGGATTTCAGCTTGACAATGAGACAAAGCATTTTGGTACGAGCAGCGAAAATGTACAGCAGGCATTTGTATCATGGATTAAGAAGCAGTATCAGGGAGATATTGAGAGGTTCAATCACGATTTCGGACTGGATTACTGGAGTAACAGAATTAACAGCTGGGAGCAGTTTCCAAGTGTAAGAGGTACTATAAATGGAAGCCTTGGCTGTGCATTTGAGCAGTTTCAAAGAAGTCTTGTAACGGAATTTTTGATGTGGCAAAGAAGCATTGTGCAGGAATATCTGCGCGAGGATCAGTTTGTTACTCATAATTTTGACTTTGCATGGAAGGGTCATTCTTACGGTGTTCAAACAGATGTTGACCATCCGGCTGCATCAAAGGCACTTACAATAGCAGGCTGTGATATTTATCATCCATCACAGGATGATCTGACAGGAAAGGAAATTTCCTTCTGTGGTGATATGACACGTTCACTTAAAAAGGATAATTATCTTGTAATTGAGACAGAAGCACAAGGTTTTCCAGAGTGGACACCATATCCAGGTCAGCTTAAATTACAGGCATTTTCTCATCTTGCAAGCGGAGCTGACAGTGTGATGTACTGGCATTGGCATTCAATTCACAATGCATGTGAAACATACTGGAAAGGTATTTTAAGTCATGATCTGCAGGAGAATGCAATTTATCGTGAGGTTAGCCAGATAGGAAAATCATTTGAGGCCTTAAGCGACAAATTGATTCACTTAAAGAAAACGAATCAGGCTGCTATTATGGTCAGCAATGAAGCATTAACTGCGCTTAACTGGTTCCAAATTCCTGGCGGAAAAACTTCCTATAATGATGTTGTGCGCTGGATTTATGATGCACTTTATGAGCAGAATATAGAGTGTGATATTATCTGGACAGATGAAACTAATCTCGATGCATATAAAGTGATTTTTGTCCCTGCATTATATAGTGCGCCAAAGGAAGTATTTGAGCGTTTATCAGCATTTGCAGCAAATGGAGGTACACTTGTTGCTACCTTTAAGACAGGCTTTACTGATGAGCATGTCAAGGTGAATTGTGACAGACAGCCGGCAGGTCTTTCTGAGTGCATGGGTGCCTGGTATGATCGTTTTACTGCACCAAAAAATGTTGGTCTGTCTGGTGAAACATTTGGCGTGTCAAAGGATGAATTGCAGGTACAAGACTTTATGGAGTTAGTTGAGCCAACTGGGGCAAAGGTACTTGCCTTTTATGATCATTATATGTGGAAAGAGTATGCCGCGGTAACTAAAAACAGCTGGGGCAAAGGTACTTGCTATTATATCGCCTGCAAGACAAGCAGTGCATACATAAAGAAATTGACTGCCAGCATTGTAAAAGAGGCAGGACTTTGGGGCTGGAAGCAGGAAATTGCATTTCCAGTTATCATAAAAGAGGGTGTAAATCAGGAGGGGAAAAAGATTCGCTATCTGTTTAATTATTCAGGAAAGGAACAGAGCGTGAAGCTGCCAAAAGAGGCGTCAAAGGTATCAAGAGTGCTCAAAGAGGAGGGCGCAGTTTTGAAAAAAGATCGTTTGACGCTTGCACCATGGGGCTTTGTAGTAGAGGAGATTTAAGTAAACAGGAGGAAAACACTATGAATCTTGATATGACAAAAGGCAGCCCATTAAAGCTGATTTTAAAGTTTTTAGTCCCTGTATTGTTAGGATGTGTATTTCAGCAGCTTTACAATATGGTCGATACGATTATAGTAGGAAAAGGTGTTGGATCAGATGCACTTGCTGCGGTAGGTGCAACCGGAACAATTGTATTTTTCATTCTTGGTTTTATGAATGGATTGACGACAGGCTTTACTGTTTTGTCATCACAGCGTTATGGAGCAGGCGACTATGAAGGGCTTAGAAAGAGTGTCGGCAATGCTTTTGTGCTTGGCTTGATTGTGACTGTTATTATGACAATTGCGAGCTTGCTTGGCATGGACTGGCTGCTTCGCATAATGCAGACGCCAGAGGATATCTTTGATATGTCAAAGGAATATATTGTTATCATCTGTGTGGGTATTATATTTACAACATTGTATAATTTAACAGCTAGCATTTTACGTGCAGTAGGAAACAGTAAAGTTCCGCTTTATTTTCTGATTTTATCAGCACTGTTAAACGTTGTTCTTGACTTGTTCTTCATCATGGTATTGTCATGGGGCGTAGCTGGTGCTGCCATTGCAACAGTTATTTCACAGGGTGTTTCAGGAATTTTATGTCTTGTATTTTTGCTTACAAAAGTAGATATACTAAAACTAAAGAAGGAGCACTTTAAGCTCGATCCAATTGGTGCGAAAATTCAGTTAAATATTGGTATTCCAATGGCTCTCCAATTTTCTATCACTGCAATCGGAACTATGATTTTACAGGCAGCATTGAATTTGCTTGGCTCTACAGTAGTTGCTTCTTATACAGCAGCCTGCAAGGTAGAGCAGCTTGTGACTCAGGCATTTCAGGCAATGGGCATGACAATGGCAACATACAGTGCACAAAACTGGGGCATACATTCTACTGAGCGTATAAGAAAAGGCCAAAAGACAGCAATGGTTCTTAGCTGTAGCTATGCTGTAATTATTTACTTTGTCGTTCTTGCTATACTTCCTTTTATGACATCACTGTTCTTTGACGGTGATCTGACCACGGTGATCGGCTATGTGCGCGAGTATATTCAAATCTGTGGACTTTGCTTTATTCCGCTTGGTATGATTTTTATTTATAGAAATGTACTTCAGGGATGTGGATATGCACTGTTTCCTACACTTGGAGGTGTCGTTGAGCTGATCAGCAGAAGTGTGTTTGCATTCATGGCAGCAAGTGCAAAAAGTTATACAGGTATCTGTGTTGCTAATGCAAGCGCATGGGTGACTGCTGGAATTTTCCTTTGGATTGCTTATCTGTTTATAATGAAAGGCATCTTAAAAAAGGACGAAGAAAGAAAGGGTAAATGTAATTTATGATAGAAACAGCACAAAAAAAAGAACGTCTGCTTTTAGTTGCGGTGAATACGGCAGAGGAGAGCAGAGTAAGAGCATCGCTGGAGGAGCTTGCTCTTTTGGTGGATACAGCTGGCGGTGAGGCCGTCGGCTCTATCTATCAGAATCTTGATCATCCAATTTCAGCTACTTATGTTGGAAAAGGAAAGATTGAAGAGATTCGCCAGCTGGCAGCACAGTTAGACGCAGACGGTATTGTGTGTGATGATGAGCTTACACCAGCTCAGATGAAAAATTTAGAGCAGGAGCTTGGCTTTAATGTGCTTGACCGTACAATGGTAATTCTTGATATTTTTGCATCTCGCGCAAGAAGCAGTGAGGGAAAAATTCAGGTTGAGCTGGCACAGCTTCGTTACCGTGCAAATCGTCTGACAGGAATGGGTCAGTCTATGTCGAGATTAGGCGGTGGTATTGGTACAAGAGGACCAGGTGAGAGTAAGCTTGAGACAGACCGACGTTTGATTCATCAGCGTATAGGTCAGTTAAAGTCGGAGCTTGAGCAGGTAAAGCGCACAAGAGAAGTTACAAGAAAAAGAAGAAATGATACGCATATACCAGTTGCTGCAATTGTGGGATATACAAATGCTGGAAAATCAAGCTTGTTAAATAAGCTGACTGGTTCAGAGGTACTTGCAGAGGACAAGCTGTTTGCAACGCTTGATCCAACAACAAGACTGCTTAGTTTAGGCAATGATGAGCCGCTTTTAATGACGGATACAGTAGGCTTCATTGATAAGCTTCCACATCATTTGATTGATGCATTTCGAAGTACGCTTGAGGAAGCAAAGCATGCTGATCTGATTGTTCATGTTGTAGACTGTTCAAATCCAGAGCATGAGACTCAGATGCAGGTTGTATACCAGACATTAAAGGAGTTAGGTGTAGAGGGAAAACCAATCTTTACTCTTATGAATAAGCAGGATCTGTTATCAGAAGAAGAAAAAAATCTTTTCGAGCGAGATATGCAGGCAGACCGCACAATTGAGATTTCAGTAAAAGATGGCACAGGTCTTGACGAGCTGCGCGAGGTGCTTCTTTCTTTTCTGAGAAATCGCAAAAAATATGTGGAGCGTCTCTATGGATACGATGAGATGGGAAAAATTCAGTTGCTTCGCAAGTATGGACAGATTGTAACAGAGGAGTATCGTGATGATGGCGTAGCTGTCACCGGATATGTTCCAAACGAATATTATAACCAGATTCAGTAAATGATCAGGAGGGCTTAAGATGGAGCAAACGGCTCAGATAAAAGAATGTGCACATACCGTTGCCGGAATTGTGGCGCACGTAGATGCAGGAAAGACAACATTGGCTGAGAGTATGCTCTACCTGACAGGCAGCACAAGAAAGCTGGGAAGAGTTGACCACAAGGATGCATTTTTAGATACGTATGAGCTTGAGAAAAACAGAGGAATTACGATTTTTTCCAAGCAGGCAGAGCTAAATTTGAAAAACAGAAAGCTTACGCTTTTAGATACGCCAGGCCATGTGGATTTTTCGGCAGAGATGGAACGAACACTTCAGGTGCTTGATTATGCAATATTGGTAATTAGTGTTGCAGATGGCGTGTCTGGTCATGTGCAGACATTGTGGCGTTTGTTAAAGCAGTATAATGTTCCTGTATTTCTTTTTATTAATAAAATGGATCAGCCAGGTGCTGATAAAGAAGAAACGCTGCTGCAGCTGCAGAAACGCCTTGATGGCCGCTGCGTAGACTTTTCTGATCTTGAAAATTTCGATGAGCGTCTGGCAGAGACAGATGAGGAATTATTGGAACAGTTCTTTGAGACTGGAAAGATTAGACTGGAACATATAAAAAAGCAGATCAAGGATCGAAAGCTTTTTCCATGTTATTTTGGCTCAGCTTTAAAGATGCAGGGTATAACAGAATTTCTGGAAGGCTTTGAGATGTATACGACAGTACCAGTGTATGGCGATTTGTTTGGAGCACGTGTATTTAAAATTGCACGTGATGCACAGGGAAAACGACTGACATATTTAAAGGTGACAGGCGGTGTGCTTAAAGCAAAGCAGGTGATTGGTGAGGAAAAGATTGATCAGATCCGCGTCTACTCAGGTGCTTCATTTACATCAGTATCAGAGGCACAGCCTGGTATGGTTTGTGCCGTAACTGGATTAAATGATACTGTGACAGGACAAGGTTTAGGCTGTGAGATTCAGGCGCAAACGCCGATTTTGGAACCTGTTCTTACATACTGCGTGTCATTTTCGCCAGAGATTGATATTCACGAGATGTATAGAAAGCTTTCTGTGTTAGAGGAGGAGGAGCCGCAGCTGCAGCTTGTATGGCAGGAGGAGACTTCTGAGATTCATGCGAGAGTCATGGGTGAGGTGCAGATTGAAATTTTGCAAAGTTTGATTCGTGAGCGCTTTGGCGTGGAAGCCTTTTTTACTTCTGGTTCCATTATTTACAAGGAAACTGTGGAGAATACTGTTGAGGGAATCGGTCATTTTGAGCCGCTTCGTCATTATGCAGAGGTTCACCTTTTAATAGAACCGGGAGAACCAGGCAGCGGAATGGTTTATGAGACAAACTGCAGCGAAGATTTGCTTTCAAAGAACTGGCAGCGCCTTATTATAACGCACCTAGAAGAAAAAAAACATAAGGGTGTGCTGACAGGCTCAGAGCTGACCGATACGAAGATCACACTTATAGCAGGCCGTGCTCACATAAAGCATACAGAGGGAGGAGATTTTAGACAGGCTACTTACCGTGCTGTCAGACAGGGCTTGATGCAAGCAAAGAGCAGACTCTTAGAGCCTGTGTACGCGTACCGTCTTGAAATTCCATCAGAATGTATTGGAAGAGCAATGACTGATATTCAGCAGATGTGCGGTACGTTTTCTGCTCCTGAGCAGGAAGGAGAGCTAAGCATACTTTCTGGAACAGCACCAGTATCAACGATGCGGGGCTATCAAAGAGAGGTCGTTGCCTACAGCAGAGGTCATGGTCGTCTTTTTTGTACATTAAAGGGATATGCACCGTGCCACAATGAGGAAGAGGTAGTGGAACGCATCGGCTATTTGCCGGAAGCAGATCTGTCAAATACGCCAGACTCAGTATTTTGCGCGCATGGAGCAGGCTTTGTTGTTCCATGGTATGAAGTGCCAGATTATATGCATATTGAAGGTATGGAGCAGGAATCAGAAGAAGAGAAAATGCTTCGTGCAGCAAATGAGGCAAAACGTGCTAAGCAGGAAATAGTACGTTCTCTTGAAGACTATGAGGCAGAGAATGAGGAGCTAAAGCAGATCTTTGAGAGGACCTATGGACCTGTAAAGGTGTATCGCCAAGATGACGAGGAGCAGTATCAATCCTCAGCGCCAAAGGGAGCATCTACATATCGCCCAGCAAAGAAAAAGCAGCAAGAAGAGGAATATCTTCTTGTAGATGGCTATAATATTATCTTTGGCTGGCCAGAATTAAATGAGCTTTCAAAGACAGATATTGCGGCAGCAAGGCTTACATTGATGGATATTTTAAGTAATTATCAGGGTTACAGCAAGTGTAAGCTGATCCTTGTGTTTGATGCCTATAAGGTGCCAGGAGGAACAGAGCATGTTGAAAAGTACCACAATATTTACATTGTGTACACAAAAGAGGCAGAGACAGCAGATCAATATATTGAAAAAACAGTTCATGCAATGGGAAGAAAGCATCGCGTAACTGTGGCTACATCAGATGGTCTTGAGCAGGTTATCATTCTTGGACAGGGTGGTGTGCGTATGTCAGCACTTGGCTTAAAAAAGCAAATTGAAAGTGCCGGTCATGAGATTCGCGAAATGTGCACAACAAAGTCAGACAGCGGTAAAGTCTATTTGTTTCATGAGACATCTGATGATGTTAAGAAAAAGCTTGATGAGATTCGTCTGGAAAAAAATGATAAAAAAATTGATATTGGTAAACAAGGGGAAAAGTAAAAAAACATTTGAAAGTGATTTCGACTGAGAGGAGAAATTTCTATGAAGGGAAAAAAGAAATCCTTTGCAGAGAAGATTAAAAAAGAAGGATGGATGAAAATTGATTGTCATCCGCTTGCTGTGTGGTTTGGCAGTACAATTGTAACTGTTTTGCTGTTGGAATTACTCAGCAGAAAATCATTATTTAGTCTGCTTCATTTTGTATTTGTGACACCGCATTTGTTTTTAATGAACTTTATGATTGTGCTTACAACATATTCGTTTATGTTTTTGACAAGAAGGTGGGGATTTGTCAGAGGACTTGTGGCGATTTTTTGGGGCGCAATAGGCGTTACAGATTTTGTTTTGCTGTTGTTTCGAACAACACCGTTTAACTGGCATGATTTAAGCCTGATTGATTCTGCGATGCAGGTCATGAATCATTATGTATCGGGAATTGGATTTGTAGCAATCGGTGCTGTGATTGCAGCGTGTATTGTGCTTATAGTTGTGTTGTTTAAAAAGGCAGCACGTCTTGAAAAAAGGCCAAATTACAAAAAGGGTGCGGCAAGTGTAGTAACTGTGGCATTGTTAACAGTTTATTTTTGGGGTGTTGGCCGTTGGTCTGCAATTTTACCGCGTAATTTCAGCAATATCGCGGAAGCTTATCAGACTTATGGTCTTGCCTACTGCTTTACAAATTCATACATCAGTACTGGAATTTCAAAGCCTGATAATTACGATGCGCAAAAGGTAGAAAATATCCTGGATGAAGAGGTTGTGCCTGTAAACACTGAAGTAGAGATTGATCCAGTGGAAACTACGGCACCAGAGGAAGTATCTGTCCCAGAAGAATATGAAGAAGAGACAAAGGCACCAATCGAAGAGTACGATGCAGGCGTCAATGTTATTTATCTTCAGTTAGAGTCATTCTTTGATATTACTGATTTGAATGATGTGACAGTAAATGAAGATCCGATTCCTAATTACCATCGCCTGTTTGATACATGCTCGTCTGGTTTTTTGAGCGTTCCATCTGTCGGTGCGGGAACAGCCAACACAGAGTTTGAGATTTTGACAGGCATGAATTTGGATTTCTTCGGCTGCGGCGAATATCCATATCAGACAGTACTTCGTGAGCAGACATGTGAGAGCCTACCGTATTGTTATGACAACATTGGCTATACATCTCATGCAATTCATAACAATTCTGCTACATTCTATAATCGAAACATGGTATTTTCACGTCTGGGCTTTGATACCTTTACGAGCATGGAGTATATGTATAACCTGACATATACGCCTGAAAATTGGGCAAAGGATAAGGTACTTACTACCAACATTATCGAGGCGATGGAGTCAACTGATACAAGTGACTTTATCTATACAATTTCTGTGCAGGGACATGGCGCGTATCCGACAGAAGAGGTACTTAAGGATCCTCACATCAAAGTGACGTTAAAAGAAGAGGATGAGGCCAGACAAAATCAGCTGACCTACTATGCAAATCAGATTTATGAAATGGATTTGTTTGTAGCTGAGCTGACAAGACAATTAAAGGACTTTAATGAGCCGTGTATTCTTGTTATGTATGGTGATCACTTGCCAAGTCTTGGAATTGAGGAGACTGATATGAACCAGGGAAATCTCTTCACAACAAAATATATTTTGTGGAGTAATTTCCAGATGGAAAAGCAGGATAAAAACGTCGAGGCATACCAGCTTGGTGCATATGTAATGCAGCGAATGGGCATCAATGAGGGAATTATGTTCCGTTATCATCAGAAATATTTTAAGGAGCAGAATGCAAACGAAAGTGCATATTTAGACTCAATGGCTGTTATTGAGTATGATATGCTGTATGGTGATAAAGAGGTATTTGGAGGCGAAAATCCGTATCAGCCGAAGAATCTTAAGATGGGCATTCTTCCAATAACATTAGATCGTGTTGTATACAAAGATGATACAATGTGGCTGTATGGAAGCAATTTTAATGAGTTTTCAATTGTAATCATAAATGGAAAGCAGTATGAGCCAACCTCACAGCACCAGAATCTGATTAAGATAGAAGATCTCAAACTTGGAGGAAGTCTTGAGGTGTGCGTGGCACAGCAGGATGATTATGGCAAGACAATTCTTAGCACGACAAGAAGCTGTCGTGTTGAGGTAAATCACTAGTTGTATAGTTTGACGATATGGATTGACGTACAGCAAAAAGTGAGATATGATTATATCAAGGTTCAAAGGTCGGCGATACGACTGGAGACAGTAACTAGGAAAGGGTAAAACAGACCATGGAAAAGATTATATTAACAGGTGACAGACCGACAGGAAGACTTCACGTAGGACATTATGTAGGTTCTTTAAGAAGAAGAGTAGAACTGCAAAACTCTGGTGAATATTCCAAGATATTTATTATGATTGCAGATGCACAGGCATTAACAGATAATATTGAAAACCCGGAGAAGGTTCGTCAGAACATCATCGAAGTAGCGCTTGATTACCTCTCATGCGGATTAGACCCGGCAAAGAGTAATATCTTAATCCAGTCCCAGATTCCGGAACTGTGTGAGCTGACTTTCTACTATATGGATCTTGTTACCGTAGCAAGACTTCAGAGAAATCCTACTGTAAAGTCTGAGATTCAGATGAGAAATTTCGAGGCAAGCATTCCAGTTGGATTCTTCACCTACCCGATCAGTCAGGCTGCAGATATCACTGCATTTAAGGCGACGACAGTTCCAGTTGGAGAGGATCAGCTTCCGATGATCGAGCAGACAAGAGAAATCGTCCGCAAGTTTAATTCTGTATATGATGAAGTATTAGTTGAGCCAAGCGCTTTAATTTCTACTAATCAGGCATGTCTTCGTCTGCCAGGTATCGACGGCAAGGCAAAGATGAGTAAGTCTCTTGGAAACTGTATCTATCTGTCTGACAGTGAAGCAGATGTAAAGAAGAAGATCATGAGCATGTATACCGATCCAGAGCATCTTCTTGTCAGCGATCCGGGACATCTTGAGGGCAATACAGTATTTACTTATCTGGATGCATTCTGTAAGCCGGAGCACTTTGAGAGATATCTGCCAGATTATGCAAATCTGGATGAATTAAAGGCTCATTACACAAGAGGCGGTCTTGGCGATGTAAAGGTAAAGAAGTTCTTAAATAACATCATTCAGGAAGAGTTAGAGCCGATTCGTAAGAGACGTAAGGAATACGAGAAGGATATTCCAGAAGTTTATAACATTCTTCGCAAGGGTACCGAGGCTGCAAGAGAGGTTGCGGCACAGACATTGTCTGAGGTAAAGAGTGCAATGAAGATCAACTATTTTGATGATGTTGAGCTTATTAAGGCACAGAGCGAGAAGTATAAGGGAATCTAAGGAAAATAGAAACAAAATAAGGGCGTTCAAAGTCCGGTGCGAGTTAACCGAACTTTGAACGCCTCTTTTTTATCAATCTTTATCGCTAAAGCTAGTGACAATATCAATTGGCTCAAATGTTATGGAAATTGGAGTAAGACCGCCATGACCAAAGTAAAGGCGTACATAGTGGTGGAAGCCAAATACACCGCCCTCTCTGGAGAGTGTCACTTCCTTTCCTTCACTTCCGTTGAAAATGTAGGTGCCAAACAGCTGATTGTCTACAAAGACAGATACCGGCATCTGAGCGAGTGGTGTGGACTCTGAGGAAGCTGTGATGCTGATACGGAAAGTACCAAAGCCCTCAGTGGTGATTCCAAACATATGGCTGTCGCCCTTTTCGCTGGAAATTCCAGTAAGAGGAAGTGTGGTAACTCCCTTGATATCATGATATACGATATCAAAATCAGAAGTAATCTGTGCATTTTCCGGTACATTTACAAGCTCAATCTCTGCTTCTTTGCCAGTAAGACGAAGAAGAGCAGGGGAGTTCATCAAAAAGCGGCAGATATTTTCAGCACAGCGAGTCAGATGACGGCGCTCTAAACGACCGCTTGCAAGTGCAGCTTCAAGATCACCCATTACCTGTGTTGTATCGGATGTTACCATGTAGAGATCATTCTGCGCGAGAACCATAGCAGCAAATTTTTCATGAGATGGCTTGTCCTTTGGTGCATTGTTGATCTCAGCCCACCAGTCTGTCATAACGATGCCGTCAAAGTCCCACTCACTACGCAAAATATCTGTGTTAAGCTGATGGTTTCCAGCAGTCCAAAGACCATTTACGCTTCCGTAGGTAGTCATAATAGAGCTTGCATAGCCGCTTTTTACAGCAATCTCAAAGCCCTTTAAGTAGATTTCACGAACTGCGCGCTCAGAAATGACACTGTCCACAAAACGACGGTGATACTCCTGATTGTTTCCGCAGAAATGCTTGATTGTTCCTGTTACACCAGCGCGTCCCATTCCCTCTAACTGAGAGGCGGCGATCACACCACTTAAAAGTGGATCCTCAGAGAAATATTCGAAGTTACGGCCGTTTAACGGACAGCGGTGAATATTCATGCCAGGTCCAAGAAGGCTTTCGATATGGTTATTTCTCATCTCGATTCCTTCCATCTCAAAAAGATCAGCGTTCAGGCTTGTGTTGAACGTGCAGGCAAGCAAGGTTCCGCCAGGAAGACTAAATGCGTTAGTACCGCAGTCCATGCGAAGGCCGGACGGACCATCTGTGCAGCAGCCAGCCGGGATACCAAAGTATGTAAGATTTGGTGTCAGACCACCGAAAGCAGCAGCAGTTCCAGGTGTTACTTTTGGACTTGACATGCCTTCGCCCTTTACTATATGGCACAAATCGAGATCAGACAGCTGTGCAAGAAATTCGTCCATAGAAACAATGCCGCGTTTTACGTCATCAAGCTTATAGCCCTTATCACCAGTATAGTCAGCACATTGCGGACATGTATCCTCACTGTAATGCTGTAAGTAAACAGGAGCAGCCTGAATAATAGGTACAAGTGTACCATCCTCATTTGTCTTAGGAGTCATGCGCTCAAGATGGCGGCGAGGAGCAAGCTGCTGTGAGAGTTCTTCTAAAACAACTGTTTCTGTAAGCGCGAAGCTTCCGATTTCCTTTGCATTTCGCACATTGGTACCAGCTAAAATTGTATAGGTGCCTTCCTCAAGCACGTAGCAAAACGCATGTCCTGTAATGCCGCTGTCATCGTAGGAGGAAAGTGCATAAAAGTCAATTGCAAGAATACCGCTTTCACCTTCCCCAGGTTCAAGAAGTTCAGTCTTTGCAAAACGAATCAGCTCGCGAGACGGCTTTCCAAGAAAACCTTGTGGCTTTTGTACATAAAACTGTATTGTTTCCTTACCTGCCGCATCGCCTGTGTTTGTAATATCGTAAGTAACATGTAAGGTATCGGTTTTAGAAACTTCGCCCTTTGCAAGTCCGGCTGGCAGAGAACACATGTCAAGTGCAGCCTGTACATCAAAGGTAGTATAAGACAGACCATAGCCAAATGGATAGCGAACTTTTTCCTTCGCAAATGTTTCAAAATAGCGGTAGCCTACATAGATATCTTCTTCATAGCGAATGGTATCCTCACAGCCAAAATTCCGGGTAGATGGATAGTCATCAATATGATAAGCAATCGTATCACTGAGGCGTCCGCTGGCAGGAACCTTTCCGGTGATGACATCGACAGCACCAGAACCGCCTTCCATGCCGCCCTGCCATATATAAAGAACAGATGATGGCTCATAGCGGTCAACAAAGCTCATATCAATGATATTTCCAACATTTAAGATAACAACTGTACGTGAAAAATGGCGGCATACGATTTCAAGCATTGCCTCTTCACCGTCTGTCAGATACCAGCTTCCTTTCTCAGCAGCATTGTCACGGTCCTCACCAGCAGTGCGGCCGATTACGATAAGTGCAGTCTGGCAGCGGGAAGCAGCGCCAGATACAAGTTCATCGCTAAGCGGCATTTCGACCTGACACCAAGGCTCCTGTGCCCAGCCATTTCCCAAATCAAAAGGATGATCTTTTAACCAGTTTTTGTAAGCTGTTTTTACTTCCTCGTCAATTATAAGAGAAGATTCTGTAAGGGCATAGTCAAGATCATGTACATAGCTTGTATTAACAAGACCGCCAGATCCGGTTCCGCTTTTATAATACTCAAATTGAGTACGGCCAAATACGGCACATGTCTCGCCCTCGGCAAGAGGAAGTGTATTGTTTTTGTTTTCAAGAAGCACGCAGCCCTCAGCAGCAGCCTGTCTTGCAAGTGCAGCATATTGCTTCCAGTCAAGTGTAAATTTACTCATAGAAATGGTTTCCTTTCATTATAATATGCGAAATACATTGACAATTTCATGCTTCCATCTTACAATAAAAAGGATATTATTTCAATAAAAAACATTGTGAAATAGCTATCAAAAAATGAACATAGTAATTTATTTAAAAACAGGAGGAAACCATAATGGAAGACGACGGCAGCGCGGATACGGATACGAATAAGCAGATTTTTGTGAGAGTTTCGAAAGGAGGTCTCGCATGATAGGGGCAATTATTCTGCAGGTCATTCTGATCGCACTGAACGCAGTGTTTACGTGTGCAGAAACGGCAATCGTTTCATTAAACGACAATCAATTAGAAGAGATGGCAAAAAGGGATGAAGCAAAAGCAGCGCTTTTATCTGGATTTAAGGCAAAGCAGGAGCGTTTTTTAACAGCTATGCAGCTTGTTTCAATGGCAAGTGTATGCTTAGGAAGTGCATATGCGGCGCTTGTTTTTAGAAAACCGCTGGAAGATTTTATTGGAAAAAGCGGACAGGCAATAAATCCAAATGTATTGGATGGACTTTGTGTCACTGCAATTTCACTTGTATTATGCATTGTAACGATGATTTTGGGACGTATGGTGCCAAAGCGTTTGGCAGCAGAAAAGGAAGAAGAGATGGCAGTTCGTTTTTCTTCTATTGTTTATGTGGTACAGATTGTCTTTTTTCCGCTAATTTGGCTTTTAATTGCCGCGTCACATACGCTTCTTCGTTTATGTGGTGTTGATCCACATCGTCAGACTCAAATTACGGAAGAAGAGATTCGCCTGATGGCAGAGTCTGGAAGTCAGAAGGGAACGATTGATACACAGGAAAATGAATTTATACAAAATGTGTTTGAGTTTAATGATGTTTCTGTCGATGAAATCTGTACGCATCGAAAAGATGTTGTCTGTGTGTATGCCGATGAGAGCCGTGAGGAATGGGAAAAAGTAATCTACGAAAACCGTCACAGCTTCTATGTTGTGTGCGGAGAGGATACTGATGATATTGTTGGTGTGCTCGATGCAAGAGAGTATTTAAGATCAAGAGACCATTCAAGGGAAGCCGTGTTGAAAAACTGCGTGCGAAAGCCTTATTTTATTCCTGAAAATATGAAAGCCGCGTCATTGTTTTCAAATATGAAAAAGACAGGAAACTATTTTGCAGTCGCAATTGATGAGTATGGCGGAATGGCAGGAATAGTTACTATGCGAGATTTGCTTGAGCTGATCGTTGGTGAGTGGAAGGAACATGATGAAGAGCCTGAGCCAAGTGATATAGAAAAAATTGGTGATAGCCTGTGGCGCATTCAGGGTGCAGCTTCACTAGATGAGGTTGCAGAGGAACTTGATGTGGAACTTCCGCTTGATGAATATGATACCTTCGGCGGCTATGTGCTTGGTGAACTTTGTTATGTGCCAGATGATGGCACACAAGTTTCTGTTCTTACACCTGATCTTGAAATTATGGTTACTTCAATAAAAGATCACAGAGTAGAAGAGACTACGGTGCGAAAACGTATTGTACAAGAGGAACAAACTTAATTAGAAAAATGATTTCCCATTGAAATCCATATATTCATTCGATATAATGAGAGTACTGATGGCCGTGCATCAGTACTTTTATTAATTTACGAAAAAAGAAAGGGGAGAGATACTTATGGAACAAAATAAGAAAAAAGCCGGCAAGGCAGCGCTGATTTTCAGGTTTTTAAAACCATGCCTGCCGCTTATGCTGACAGGTCTTTTCTTTTCAGCAATGATTACTGTCTGTCAGGCATTTATCCCACAGGTTATTCGAATTAGTGTAGATGGCGTCTTAGGAAGTGACTTGTCTAAGATTCCAGAATGGGTGAAAGCCTTTTTATCAGAAGAAACGATTCGTGAAAATCCTGGAAAGATGCTTACGATTGCAGCGCTTGCCGTCATTTTGCTTGCAGCTATAAACATCGCTGCAAACTACTACTCAAAGGTATTTGCAGCAAAGGGTTCAGAAAGCTTTGTAAAGGGCATGAGAGATCAGTTGTATGATCATATTCAGAAGTTACCGTATAGCTGGCATGTAAAGAACCAGACAGGTGATATCATTCAGCGCTGTACATCAGACGTAGATGTTGTGCGAAATTTTGTGACTAATCAGTTGATGGAAGTATTTCGTATTATCTTCCTGATTGTATTCTACATGGTGATCATGTTTTCAATGAATGTTAAAATTTCATTGATCGCTGTGTCCTTTTTTCCGATTGTAATTTTGTACTCTGGATACTTCTTCTCAAAGATTGCACAGCATTTTCAGGAAGCAGATGAGGCAGAGGGAATTTTATCAAGCGTTGTTCAGGAAAACTTAACTGGTGTACGAGTGGTGCGCGCATTTGGAAGAGAATCATTTGAGCGCAAACGTTTCGATGAGAAAAATGAGCGTTTTGCGGGACTGTGGATTTATTTAGGTAAGTTTTTGAGTCTTTATTGGTCGATTGGTGATCTGATTACAGGTATTCAGATTCTTACAGTCATCTGCATGGGGGTGTTATTTACAGTAGATGGCAATCTGACTGTCGGTGAATTTATTGCCTTCGTATCCTACAATTCCAGTATGGCATGGCCAGTCAGAAGTCTTGGACGAATCATATCCGAGATGAGTAAGGCAGGTGTGTCAATTGACCGTATTGCCTATATCCTTGATGAGAAGGAAGAAGATGATCGTCCGGGCGTGACAAAGCCTGCAATCAATAAGGATATTGTATTTGACAAGGTGAACTTTAAATATGAAGAGGGAGCTGCTGTCTTAAAGGATGTCAGCTTTACTGTTCCGGCAGGAAAGACATTTGCTATTCTTGGAAATACAGGAAGCGGAAAGAGTACACTTGTACATCTATTAAATCGTCTTTACGATCTGCCTGATGGCTGTGGAAAGATTACTATTGGCGGTGTTGATATTCGTGATATTGATCGTCAGTATTTGAGAAGCCAGATTGGTATGGTGCTTCAAGAGCCATTCTTATATTCAGGAAGCATAAAGGAAAATGTTGGAATAACAAAGGAAAGTTCAGCATTTGATGATATTCGTGAGGCATGTGAGATTGCCTGTGTAGACAGTGCGATTGACAGTTTTACGGACGGTTATGAAACCATTGTTGGAGAGCGCGGTGTAACGCTTTCGGGCGGACAAAAACAGCGTGTTGCGATTGCACGTATGCTTGTAGAACATACACCTGTTATGATTTTTGATGATTCTCTTTCAGCAGTAGATGCGCAGACAGATGCCATGATACGTGAGGCACTCAAAAAGAGAATGGCAGGAACAACAGTTATTTTGATTGCACATAGAATCACGACTCTTATGCAGGCAGATTGCATTATGGTGCTCGAAGATGGCGCTGTGGCAGAGATGGGAAGCCATGAACAGCTTATGGAGCATCACGGTATTTACCGCAGAATTTATGATATTCAGATGAATACTCAATTAGATGCTGATTCTGTGTAAGAAAGTTAAAAAAGTGTTTGCACGTGTGATGCAGGCACAGAAAGGCAGGATAAAAATAGTATGCAGATTGAAGAAAAAGAATATGACCAGTCGTTTGACTGGCGTATTTGGAAGAAACTGTTTCCATTTATGAAGCCGTTTCGAAAATATATGATTATTGCACTTGTTTTTAATACGCTGTGTGCACTTGTCGATATTGCGCTTCCATTGTTTCAGCAGTATGCAATCAATCATTTTATCAGCGGAAATACGACAGAAGGAATTGGAAGCTTTGCAGGAACTTATTTAGTTACCATTATATTTCAGACTGTCAGTGTTGTGATCTTTTGCCGCTGTGCTATGGTGATTGAGATGAATATGGCAAAAAATATGAAGAAGGCATGCTTTGATCATCTTCAGCAGCTTTCCTTTTCCTATTATAATACAACACCAGTCGGCTATATTTTGGCAAGAGTAATGAATGATACAGGACGAATCAGTGGTCTTGTAGCATGGAATCTTCTTGATATGTTGTGGGCGCTGTTTTATGTAGTGGGAATCTTTGGCATTATGCTTGCACTAAACTGGAAGCTGGCACTTTGGATTATGTTAATTGTGCCAGGTCTGGTGCTTCTTACAAGCTTTTTCCAGAAGCGTATCTTAAAATGGAACAGGCAGGTCAGAAAGAAAAATTCAATGATTACAGGTGCATATAATGAAGGAATTACAGGTGCGCAGACATCAAAAGCGCTTGTCATTGAGGAAAAAAACAGCCGTCATTTCAGGGGACTTACTGATGACATGAAAACAGCAGGTGTGAAGGCGGCACGTATGAATGGTCTTTATGTAGCGCTTGTTGTATTTTGTGGCTATATTGGTGTGGCACTTGCATTAAAACAGGGCGGTGAGCTTGTGTTGGCACAGGCTCTTCAGCTTGGTACGTTATCAGCCTTTACAACATACGCTGTCAACATGTTTGAGCCAATTCGAAACATCGCGTCTAACTTGTCAGAGATTGTGGCAGCACAGGCTAATATCGAGCGTGTCACAGGACTTCTTGAGGAAGAACCGCAGATTAAGGATCGCCCTGATGTAATTGAAAAGTATGGCACAGCATTTGAGCAAAAGCGTGAAAATTGGGAGCCAATTAAGGGTGATATTACATTTGAAGATGTGACGTTCCATTACCCAGATGGAAATGAAAATATTTTAGAGCATTTTAACCTTCATGTTCCGGCAGGAACGACAGTTGCCATTGTCGGAGAGACAGGTGCTGGAAAGAGTACACTGGTAAATTTAGCTTGTCGTTTCTTTGAACCGACACAGGGTCGTATTTTGATCGATGGTGTGGATTATAGAGAGCGCAGTCAGTCATGGCTTCACAGTGCGCTTGGTTACGTGCTTCAAAGTCCTCATTTATTTACAGGAACAATCATGGAAAATATCCGTTATGGAAAGCTGGAAGCTACAGATGAAGAGGTTATTGAGGCAGCAAAGATCGTATCAGCAGATCAGGTAGCAAAACGTCTTGAAAAGGGATGGCAGACAGATGTTGGAGAGGGTGGAGATTCCATGTCCACCGGAGAAAAGCAGCTTATTTCATTTGCAAGAGCTGTGCTGGCAGATCCGGCGATTTTTGTTCTGGATGAAGCAACCTCTTCTATTGATACAGAGACAGAGCAGCTGATTCAGAATGCGATTTCTTATCTTTTAAAGGATCGTACTTCATTTATCATTGCCCATCGCCTCTCGACAATCCGCCAGGCAGATGTAATTCTTGTTGTTAAGGCCGGAAAGATCATCGAGCAGGGAACACACGACGAGCTGATGGCAATGAAGGGCTATTACCATGATCTGTACACACAGCAGTTTAAGGAAGAGATGATGGAAGAGTTGGTAAAGTAATTGTAACTATTCAGAGCCATGCAAAATTGCTTTCTGTGAATGCTTGCATTCAGACAGAATAGCAATTTTATATGGCGAGGTAACCACATGAGCAAAATAGAAGCATCGAAGATGCGATTTTGCGAATGGGGTTCTGAATAGTTACAAGTAATTTAAATCCATCCGCCATCCATTGTAAGAATTTGACCAGTGAGGTAGTCTGGTGCATCTGCAACCATGCAGATCATCTGGGCTGCCTCTTCTTTTGTGCCCTCACGTCCGGAAGGTATTTCATCTGCGAGTGCATCAGCCTCCTCCTTTGACAGCCAGGCATTCATCGGTGTTTCAATCGCACCAAAAGCGATGGCATTTACCTGAATATTACTAGGAGCCAGTTCTTTAGCGAGTGCTTTTGTAAAACTGTTAATTGCACCCTTGCTTGCAGAGTAGACAGCCTCACAAGAGGCACCGACATTGCCCCATACAGAGGAAATATTTATGATGCGTCCGTGGTGACGATGTACCATGGATGGGATGACAAGATGACATAAATTCATGACAGAACCGATATTGACATTCATTACACGCTGCCACTCATCAGGTGTCATATCTTGGAAAAGACCGATATGGGAGATTCCGGCATTGTTTATTAAAAGATCAATAGGACCAAAATGTTCATTTGCCTCTGTTAAAAGTGATTTGCATGATTCATAGTCTGATACATCCGCTAAGATAGATAAAACCTCAGCTCCCCTTTCTCTTCCCTCATCTTCGATCTTTTTTAATCCTTCCCTATTTTTCCGAGAAACCAAAATTAAACGATTATTTGGGTTAGCAAAAGCAATGGCAGTTGCTGCACCGATACCAGAGGAAGCCCCTGTAATTAAAATTGTTCGTAACATAAAATCTCCATTCTGCTGTCATAAAAACAGCTTGTAATATCTTGGTAAGAGGCTGAGGTGAACTGCTTTACACTCTCGTAGCCTGCTGGGTTTTCTAACTGTGCCCCAATTAGTATATCATAAAAAGGACACAATAAAAACGCCCCTTGACAAGCATTTTCTATGTGATATAATCAAAATGGAGTTGTAATAATATTGTAACAATTTAACTGATATTATGTTTTTGTACCTGCAGGCAAGATGGCAGGCTACGGGAAGGTACAGGTTTTTGAGATATGAATAAATTATGCAGGAATGCGCTGGCATCCTGTCTGGCTGCGACATTTGCAGTTGGAGGAGGCATTGCAGTACCGGCAGCATCAGGCGCGTCGCTTGAACAGGATACAGCTGTGGCAGGCATGGCGGTTTCTCTCGATAACTACTATGCAAGCAGCCAGACGCCTGAAGCAGATATTATGGATTATATTCGTTATATAGTTGCTTCAGCACAGGAGAAAAAGATCATCCCAGTTTTTACTGTAAATGCGACGACGAAAGAAGATGGTTCCGTTGTATTTGGAACTAGCTTGGTATCAAAGGATGCCAGCGAAAAGGAAGAAGGACTTGTCAGTGTAATGGCAAGCTTAAATGTTAGAAATAAGCCATCTGTATCAAGCAATGTGATCGGATATTTATACAGCAATTGTGTTGTTTCTATTTATGATACTGTTGATAACAGTGAAGGCAGCTGGTATCTGATCAAAAGTGGAGATGTAGAGGGTTATGTGTCATCTGATTATGTATTAACAGGTGCAGCTGCAAAGGCGAGCGATGAGGATCTTACAAACCGTTATGCAAAGGTAAAAGCCAATACAGCGGTTGTTTACAGTTCAGCATCAAGCGGTGCCGATAGTGTTGGCAATGTTTACAAGGATGGTGATTATAAGGTTCTTGCAATTCAGAACGGATTTGTAAAGATTGCAGTTAACGAAGAATTTGCCGGATTTGTTAAAGCAAAGGATGTTTCTTTATATACACGTCATGCAGAGGCAGTAGCAATCACTGATCAGATGGTAAAAAATCAGTTGGACAGCTATCTTGTAGATATTCGCGATGCAGAGGCAATTTTTGAAAAGCGTATGGCAGCAGCAGATTATCAGGCAGCTTACAACGCAAGTACATATGCATATCAGCTTTGGGAATATTACATAAATGATGCTTCTAACGCAGGTTATGCAGACTTAGTAACAACAGCAAAGAGCGAGCAGAAAAAGACAGCCGACATGGTAGCGCGTGCGACAGCAGCGTTAAATGGTGAGACAGTTGCAGAGACGTCAACGGAGGTACCTACTACTACTACGACAGTGGCAGCTACGTCTGCTGAGGAAACGACAACAAGCTCACAGGCACAGACTTCATCAAGCGAAGCAGAAGAAACGCAGCCAGATCAGACAGAGTCGACAGCACCAACTACAGTAGAAGATACCACGACTACGACAGCTGAGCAGACAACACCAACTACAGTAGAGGATACCACGACTACGACAGCTGAGCAGACAACGCCGACTACAGTAGAGGATACCACAACTACAACAGCTGATAATACTACTCCTTCAGAGACTGTAAAAGCAATTCAGGGTATTGAGGCATTTTATACTGGAAGCAGTAAGACAGAAGGACAGGTACTCAGTGCAAGTGAGCTGTATATTGTTGTTACTTACACAGATGGAACAACACAGACAGTAACAGAAGGCTTAAGCTGTGAGCAGGTTGGCATGATGTTAAGTGCAGGCTGGAACACTGTTACTGTAAGCTATCAGGGATTCTCTTCTTCATTTGATTTAAATGTGGCAACAGTTGAGGCTTCTTCAGAAACACAGCCGTCAGATGTTCCATCATCAGAGACAGTACCTGATGAGACAACCACTACAGTTGAAGAAACTGCTCCATCATCAGAGGCAGAGACAACCACCACAGTTGAGGAAACAGTTCCATCATCAGAGACAGAGACAACCACCACAACAGCGGCAGAAACTACTACCACAACAGTTGAAGCGACAACAACAACAGCGGCAGAGACTACTACCACACAGGAAATTACAACTCCATCAAACAATTCAACACCGCTTCGTGATTCAATTGTTAATTATGCATTAGGCTGGGTAGGTCAGTGCAATTATGTATACGGCGGCACCGATCTTTCTATTGGCGGTTCCGTAGACTGCTCTGGATTTACTATGCAGGTATACAGCAGAGTGGCAGGCGTAAGCCTTCCGCATCACTCAATGTCACAGATGAATTGTGGTTCTGCTATCACTTACGATCAGCTTAGACCAGGTGATCTTGTATTTTACAATAATCCGAACCATGTGGCAATTTACATCGGTAACGGTGCAATTGTTCATGCAGGTTCACCAGAGACTGGAATTAATATAACATCTGTATTCTTTAAGACACCGATAGGATATCGTACATATTTGCCGTAAAGAATACTAAAGTAAGGCGACACCCGAAAGGGTGTCGTTTTTATTTATAGAGAGAATATCCTTGCACTTTTTTATATTTGTGTTATCATAATATAATGATTAATTGTATGTCATTATTCGAACATGAAAGGTGAAGGGTATGAAAATAATAATTGCGGGCGTCGGAAAGGTTGGATCAACGCTGACTAGGCAGCTGAGCGCCTCAGGTTATGATATTACGCTTATTGATGTAAAGCAGCAGGTATTGGAAGCAAACGTAGAAAAATATGATGTAATGGCTGTTTTAGGAAATTGTGCCACTATGGAGACATTGCTTCAGGCAGGTGTAAACAATGCGGATCTTTTAATTGCAATGACTGGTGCAGATGAGTTAAATCTTCTGTGCAGCATGACTGCTCATGGAATCAATCCAAACATCCATACAATTGCAAGAATCTGTAATCCTGATTATACAGATCAGGTTTACAAAATGCAGAAAACATTTGCGCTGTCATTGACAGTAAATCCGGAAAAGCAGGCTGCAATCGAGATTGAACGACTGCTTAAATTTCCAGGCTTCTTAAAGAGAGACAGCTTTGCAAAGGGAAGAGTAGAGATCGTAGAGCTGCGTGTTGATGAAAGAAGCCGTTTGAGCAATGTTGCTCTTAGCGAATTGAATCGTGTAATAAAGTGCCGTGTTCTTGTATGTGCCGTGCTTAGAAGAGGTGATGTTGTAGCACCGGATGGAAGCTTTGTGCTTAGAGAGGGCGACAGAATCTTTGTTACGGCATCAACAGAAAGCTTGGCGACACTTCTTGATAATCTTGGAATTATAACAAAAAAGGTCAATCATGTTATGATCTGCGGCGGCGGACGTGTAAGCTATTATCTTGCTCAGCAGCTTGAAAAAGATGGCATGACGGTACGTTTGATCGAGAAGGATCCAAAGCATTGTGAGGAACTTGCAGCGCTTCTTCCTAAAACAGAGATTATCAATGATGATGCGAGCAATACATTTGTGCTGAAGCGTGAAAATCTTGAAAGCTGTGATGCACTTGTCACGGCAACTGGTATGGACGAGTTAAATATGATTATTTCTCTGTATGGAACTAAGCATGGTGTATCTCAGGTTATCACAAAGCTTGGTCATATGGAAAATGGCAGCATGATTGATCAGCTTCCGATTGGAAGTACGATCTGGCCGAAGGATCTTTGCTGTAACGGTATTGTGCGTTATATACGTGCAATGCACAATCAGACAGGAGCAGCCGTATCAGTTCATTCCATAGCAGATGGAAAGGCAGAGGCAATTGAGTTTCATGTTGAAGAGAAAAAGCCGTATTGTGATAAACCGTTAAAGAACATGAAAGTGAAGCAAAATATTCTTGTAGCCTGTATTACACACGGCGGCGTTACAGAGCTTCCAGGAGGAGATTCTGTTATTCGAGAGGGTGATACAGTTGTTGTTGTCACAACAAGAAATGATATTATCTATAAGCTTGACGATATTTTTGAAGCATAACAAATACAGTTTCTGCAAAAAAGGAGTTTTTTAATTATGAACTATAAAATGATGGGGCGGCTGATTGCGCAGATTCTGTTGGCGGAGGCGGCATTTATGGTGCCGGCACTGATTATAAGTCTGGTTGGTCAGGATAGTCAGGCAATTTTAGGATTTGCTTTAAGTATCCTTGTGATTTTAGCAGTGGCAGGCATGCTTATGTTTTTTGCAAGAAAAGCCAAAAAAGGCTTTTATGCAAGAGAAGGTATGGTTTGTGTCGGACTCGCGTGGATTGTAATGAGTCTTTTGGGCTGTCTTCCATTTTGGATTTCACGTGAAATTTCGTCTTATCTTGATGGATTATTTGAGATCGTATCTGGTTTTACGACAACAGGTGCATCTATTTTATCGAATGTAGAAGGTCTTTCAAATGGAATGCTTTACTGGAGAAGCTTTAGCCACTGGGTTGGCGGTATGGGTGTTCTTGTATTTTTACTTGCAGTTGTTCCTGTCAGCGGCCGAAATGATGGTTTTACAATGCATCTGCTTCGAGCAGAGAGCCCGGGACCTAATGTTGCAAAGCTTGTTCCAAGAATCAGAAGCACAGCCGGAATTTTATATATTTTGTACATTGTATTGACAGTAATAGATTTCCTGCTTTTGATTGTTGGAAAAATGCCTGTATTAGAGGCTGTGTGTACAGCATTTGGAACAGCCGGAACTGGTGGATTTGGTGTAAAAAATGATAGTATGGCAAGCTACAGTCCATATATTCAAAATGTATGTACAGTGTTCATGCTGCTGTTCGGTGTGAATTTTAGCTGCTATTATCTTTTGATAATGAAGCAGGTAAAGAGTGTATATAAAGATGAGGAACTTCGTCTTTATGTTGGAATGGTACTGGGCAGTGTGCTTTTGATTGTGATTAACCTGAGAGGCTTTTATGGAACACTTGAAGAGACAATACGCCACGCATTTTTCCAGGTGGCCAGTATTGTGACGACTACAGGTTTTGCTACCACAGACTTTGATTTGTGGCCAGGTTTTTCAAAGTCAATCCTATTATGTCTGATGGTAGTGGGTGCCTGTGCAGGAAGTACAGGCGGAGGCTTTAAGTGCGGAAGACTTTTGCTTGTCTTTAAGAGTCTTAGAAGAAACATCCAGAAAATGCTTCGTCCGCAGCGAATCCAGGCAGTGCGCAGCAACAAGCAGGTCGTATCAGAGAAGGTGCTTGAAAATACAAACGCCTATCTTGCTGCATATGTACTTATTATTATGTTTAGTCTGCTAGTTATTTCAATAGATGGTTTTTCTGTTGAAACTAATTTTTCAGCCGTACTTGCCTGCTTTAATAATATCGGACCAGGTCTTGAATTAGTAGGCCCGACATGTAACTTCTCAATTTATGGTCCGCTGGCAAAAATTGTACTAATTTTTGATATGCTGGCTGGACGATTGGAAATTTTCCCAATTTTGATTCTTTTGTCACGCGATACGTGGAGACGCTGATAAATATTAGTGACGAGAAATATAAAAAAGTGCCGTGGATGTCCATGGCACTTTTTTGATATGCATTAAAGCAATGTAATATTGTGCTTTTTTGCTTCCTTTCTGATATCAGCCGGCCAGATAGAGGACTGAACCTCACCGATGTGGGCACGGCGAAGGAAGAACATACAGATACGAGACTGACCAATACCGCCGCCAATAGTGTAAGGAAGTTCTTTATTTAGTATTGCCTTTTGGAAAGCAAGGTTGGCGCGCTCTGGGCAGCCAGCCTTCTCAAGCTGAGTGCGAAGAGAGTTCTCATCAACACGGATACCCATGGAGGAAAGCTCAAGAGCAATATCAAGAACTGGATAGTAGACAAGAATATCGGCGTTGAGTGCCCAGTCATCATAATCTGGTGCACGTCCGTCATGCGGCTCGCCATTTCCAAGCTTATCACCAATCTGCATCAGGCAGACAGCCTTTTTTTCTTTCGTGATCAGATATTCACGCTCCTTTGGAGTCTTGTCCGGGTACATGTCAAGTAGCTCCTGAGAAGTAATAAAGAAAATTTCCTTAGGAAGAATTTCTTCTATGTAATCATACTGGATTGCCATGTACATTTCTGTCTTTCTAAGTGTCTTGTATACATCACGGACAACGGACTTTAAAGTGTCGAGTGTTCGATCGTCTTTTGAGATGATTTTTTCCCAGTCCCACTGGTCAACAAAGATGGAGTGGATATTATCTGTAGTCTCATCACGGCGAATTGCGTTCATATCGGTGTAAAGACCTTCACCATTTGAGAAGCCATATTCCTTTAAAGCATAGCGCTTCCACTTTGCGAGAGAGTGTACAACCTCAGCATTAAAACCACTTTGCTCCTTAATGTCAAATGATACAGGGCGTTCAACACCATTTAAGTTGTCATTTAAGCCGGAAGCCGGATCAACAAACAGCGGTGCTGATACGCGAAGCAAATTTAGCTGTTTTGCGAGCAGATCCTGAAAGAAATCTTTGACTGTTTTGATGGCAATCTGTGTATCATGCAGATTTAAAGCTGGTTCATAGCCCTCTGGGATAATTAAGTGTTCCATAATTCCTCCAAGTAGATTTATTTAAACGGACATCAGATAATAGCTGCAGCCGTCTAGAAGTATGTTAAGATAGTGTGATGCTTTTGTCAACGGGTCTGTCCATTTCCAGTGATAACATATTTGTAAGCTGTCAGCTCACGAAGTCCCATTGGACCGCGCGCGTGAAGCTTCTGTGTTGAAATTCCCATTTCACAGCCAAGACCAAACTCACCTCCGTCAGTAAAGCGAGTTGATGCATTGACATAGACGGCAGCACTGTCCACAAGTGTTGTAAATAGAGCAGCAGTCTGTTCATTCTGTGTGATGATTGATTCACTGTGATGGGTAGAGTGGGAAGCAATATGTGCAATTGCTTCGTTCACATCACTTACGACATGCAAAGCGAGAATATAGTCGAGAAATTCCGTATCAAAATCATTCTCATCTGCAGGAGTACCATCAATAATTGAAAGAGCTTCTTTATCAAGGAGAAGCTTAGCAGGATGCTCGCGAGATGGGTCACACAAGCTTTTTTGCAGCATAGGAAGAAATTTCTTTGCCACATCACGGTGCACAAGACAAACCTCGGCAGCATTGCACACAGAAGGACGGCTCATTTTTGCATTTTCAACTATTCGCAGTGCCATGGAAAGGTTGGCATCCTTGTCCACATAGATATGGCAGATTCCAGTGCCTGTCTGAATACAAGGAACAAGCGCCTGCTCTACGCATGCCTTTATAAGTCCTGCACCGCCGCGTGGAATCAAAAGATCAATAAAACCAACGGCACGCATTAAGTCAAGTGCACTTTTTCGGCTTGTATCCTCAATCAGGTTTATGACCTGTTCATTTATGCCACAGCTATGAAGCCCTTTTTTAAGTGCAGTGACAATTGAAAAAGCACTGTGAAAGGCTTCCTTTCCTGTGCGAAGTACGCAGACATTTCCAGATTTTAAAGCTAGAGCAGCAGCATCCGATGTAACATTTGGGCGGCTTTCGTAAATAATAGCGATAACACCCATTGGCACAGAGACTTTTTGAATATGAAGTCCGTTTGGGCGAGTTTCATCAGAAAGAATGCGGCCAACAGGATCAGGAAGTGCAGCGACAGCACGGATGCCGTCTGCCATAGCGCGTATGCGTGATTCATCAAGCTTTAGTCGGTCAAGCATGACAGAAGATATAGTGTCCTTTGCTGCGTCCATATCTTTTTTATTTTCACAAAGAATAGAAGAAGTGTCAGCAATTAGTGCATCTGCCATAGCAAGAAGCGCTTTATTTTTTTCTTCACTTTTCAAAACCGCCAGAGAAGAAACAGCTGCCTTGGCTTCCTGTAAAATACATTTTGTTTCTTTCATAATGCGTTTAGTCCTTTCTTTTAAAGCATTTTTTTCTGCGCAAGAAAACGTGTTCCAGCTTGTTTTCCATCTGCGATATCATATAAGATAACAGGGTCAGCTCCATTTGCAATAACCATATCAATGCCATTTTCTGTTGCAATCTGTGCAGCCTGAATTTTTGTAGTCATGCCGCCAGTTCCAAGATTTGTGCCTGCACCAGAGGTCATAGCTTTAATTTCAGGTGTGATTTCACAAACAGTAGGAATAAGTGTGGCGGAAGGATCTTTTCTTGGATCAGCCGTAAACAGGCCGTCAATATCAGAAAGAAGCACGAGTAAATCAGCGTGAACAGTGCTTGCTACAATTGCGCTAAGTGTATCGTTGTCGCCAATTACAATTTCAGAAGTAGAGATTGTATCATTTTCATTGATAATTGGAATTGCGCCAAGAGAAAGCAGACGCTCCATTGTATTTTCCACATTTTGCCGTCTGTCATCGTGCTCAATATCTTCACTAGTTAAAAGGATTTGGGCAACTGTGTGATTATATTCACCAAAAAGCTTATCATATGTATACATAAGCTCACACTGACCTACAGCTGCTGCTGCCTGCTTTGTCGGCATATCAGACGGTCGCTCCTTTAATGAAAGCTTGCCGGCACCCATACCGATGGCACCAGATGAGACCATGACAATTTCATGTCCGGCATTTTTTAAATCACTGATTACCTTGCAGAGCACCTCTGTACGTCGTATATTAAGTCGTCCGGTGTTATGAGCAAGAGTGGAAGTACCAATTTTTATGACAATACGCATAGTGAAAACCATACCTTTCTGCTTTTGAAGTTAAATTTACTGTTACTATTTAGAAAATCATAGCTACATTTTACTTTAGTATAGCACAGTTGAAAAGGATATGTCATTAAAAATTTGCTGTTCAATCAAAAAAAATTGTGATATAATGGAAAAGATGGCGGGAAATCCCGACTGGAATAAAAAAGACAGGTGGATATTTTACTATGGAAGGCTTTTTATCTGTAAAAGAAGCAACGAAAAGCTATGCACAGGGGTGCAAAGCGAAGGCAGCTACATCGATTGGCAAGCTGTTTGGAAAAGCAATGTTAGCTGGAATGATGATTGGAATGGGTGCAGCAGCGAGCAGCGTGGCAGCACATTCTGTTGCAAATGTAGGACTTGCAAGACTTACTGCGGCAGTTGTATTCCCAGTAGGTTTGATGATGGTAATTCTGCTTGGGGCAGAGCTGTTTACTGGTGACTGTTTAATGGCACTTGGTGTTGCTGAAAAACATATTTCTGTGGCAGATTGCATTCGTGTTTTGGTACTTGTATTTCTTGGAAATTTTGCAGGAGCACTGATTTTTACAGCACTAGTTTACTGCAGCGGTCAGCTTGATTATTCAGCAGGCGGACTTGGTGCTTACACAATTAAGGTGGCATATGGAAAGGCAACACTGCCATTTGGCAAGGCATTTACATCTGGCATTCTTTGCAATATTTTAGTTTGCGCAGCTGTTTTGATGGCAATTTGCGCAAAAGATATCAGCGGAAAGCTGCTTGTATCTTTCTTTGTAATCATGCTGTTTGTAACAGCAGGCTTTGAGCACTGCGTTGCTAATATGTATTACATAACAGCAGGTCTGTTTTGCAAGATGAATCCAGACTACGTAAATAAAGCAATGGAACTGTATGGCTACACAGAAGCACAGTTATCACAGTTAAGCTGGGGAAGCTTTCTGATAAAAAATCTTATTCCGGTTACACTTGGAAATATAGTTGGTGGAATTTGTTGTATTGGACTTCCGCTTTTATATTTAAACCGCGAAAAAAAATAAAACAAGTAATATTAAGAGTCACGCTAAACTTTCGCGTGACTCTTTTTTTGAAAATTAGAATTTATTGTATTTGGTGCAGCTGTGCCATATTTTGGAGAATTGCAAGAAGCCGCTTTTGTGTGCGCGGTGTCTGCTCTAAAATCAAGTTATAGCATTCATTTGCAGCAGTCTCCTGTGAAGCCATTCCAGGTGTAATATATTCAACAAAACGCTCAATCGGTACATTAAGTGCGTAAGAAACACTTTCAAGTGTTGCTATCGTCGCATTTCGTTCACCGCGCTCAAGCTGACCGATATAGGTAAGATGAAGCCCAGAGCGCTTGGCAAGATCTTTACGGCTCATGTGCTTTGATGTTCGAATGGCATAAATTCGTTTTCCAACAGCTTCGGCAATATCAGACATAGTCAATCTCCTTGTTTTTAATTTTGCTTTTATGAATTCTACGAACCATTTGAGTTTAAGCACCATCAGCGCTCAAGGTTGATAATCTGCTTTAGCAGTTCATAAACAAGCTCATGTGATTGTGGCGGGAGTGTACAGATGATACTTCTGCAGTCAGCAGGAATGTTGGTTTTTGCCGTTTCTGTGACAATATCACTGTTGCCAACCAAGTCAGTTAAAGAAAGCTCAAGTGCACATGCAATCTTTTCAAGTGTATATAACGATGCATTTTTTACACCGCGCTCAAGCTGACCAATATATGCAGGATGAAGTCCACAGCATTCAGCAAGCTCTTCAAGTGTCAAATTTTTTGCTTTTCTTGCTTTTCGGATCCTTTTTCCAACAATTAACGTAAATTCAGACATATCAGTTTTCTCTTCCTTTTTCTTCATTCATGTAAATACTACAAAAATAAATCTGTAAAAATATGAGTTTACAGATTTAAGATAGCAAGATTGTTAATTTATATACTATAAATTGCAAAGAACACGGTAAAGAAACCGATAGTATCAATTATCGTAAAATAGATACTATAAATTTTAAAATTCCATTGGCGTGTGATAAGATACATTAATTATTTTTTACATGAATTGTAAGAAATCTTTAAAACATAATAAAAGAGAAAAATGGTATGATAAGTTAAAGAACAGGATAACTGATATATTGTTTTTGTTTTAGACAGGAGGCGGAGAATATTGAGAAGAAAAAAAGAACCGCATAAAAATAAAAGAAGAGGTCTTAGCCTAAAGCCACTTATTATAGGAATGTCTGCCTGTGTGGTACTGCTTGGAGGCGTGCTGTTATGGGCAGTGTTAGGAAGTGTTCGACTAGAGCCAGAGAGTGGACATGGATTAGGTATTGTGGATGCTGTTAATACGATGGGACTTCAAAAAAAGACACAGGAACTAGCAGCAAAGCCATCGGCAGCATCATCGGAAAGTCAGACACTTACAGCAAATGAAACGGATGCTGAAGAAATTAAGGATAAGGAAGCAGAAGATCAAAAGGCTGAACAGACGCTTGAAGAGGAATCAACAGACGCTTTAGCTTATCAGCAGATTAACGAGGCTACTATGGCAAACTCAAAATCAGGTGTCGCAGATGTGACACAGCTTACAGATGTCGCAGCAGATGATGTGCGTCTTTGGATTGAAGCATATACGTATGGAAACTGGCCGTACCTAGAGGGAGAGCCGGTGACTAAAGAAGTACAGGATGAGATTCTTGCAAGAAGAAATTTAGAGGGAATCTTGGATCCTATTACACTTAAGTATGGTGTTATCACACAAAATGCGGCAGTTCGAGCTTTTCCAACATGGAAAAAAGCATCCACTTCATTAGATGCACATTCATTTGATTATTTTCAAGAAAGTATGCTTATGACAGGAGAAGCAGCAGTGATCGTTCATCAGACTGCAGACGGAATCTGGAGTTTTGTACAGGCACAAAATTATAGAGGCTGGGTAGAAACAGATAAAATCGCATGCTGCACACTTGACGAATTAAAAAAATGGCAGGAGACTAAACGAGCTGTTGTGACAGATGCCAGACTGACACTCGCAGGTACCAATGTAACACTTCGCATGGGAACAGCACTTCCGGCAAAGGAGGAATCTGAAGGCATACTTATGGTATCCATCCCACAGAAAGATGACAAAGGCCAACTTGTGATAACAAATGTTGAGACTGCTCAGGATGGCATTCATTTTGGCTATCTTGATATGACTCAGGAAAATATTCTTGATCAGGCTAAAAAGTTAGTTGGAATGGCTTATGGCTGGGGAGATTCTAATGGAGATATGGATTGCTCTTCAACAATGAATGCCATTTATAGATGTTTTGGAATCATTTTGCCAAGAAATACAGGCAGCATGGCACAGACAGGAACACAAATTGTATCACTTGAAGGCATGACACAGGAAGAAAAGCTGGAAAAAATTCAGTCTATGAAGCCAGGAACGCTGCTTGTAATGAAAAATCATGTGGTTATGTATATCGGACAGGAAAATGGAGAAGATTTGATTCTTCATAACTTTACAACATGTATGGCCGAGGATGGTGTCAGCACAAAAGAGGTCTACCAATGTCAGATTACACAGCTAAATCTTGTAACAGCAGCCGGCACACAATATCTTGATGCCTATGCAACAGCAATTTGTTTT
The DNA here is from genome assembly GCF_037349415.1 of Anthropogastromicrobium sp. NCBI lineage: Bacteria > Bacillati > Bacillota > Clostridia > Lachnospirales > Lachnospiraceae > Anthropogastromicrobium > Anthropogastromicrobium sp. Next base: position 40,608 of record NZ_JAXWCK010000029.1, on the reverse strand, counting down.
CCTGAAGATTGATTTATTCACGCATTTTTGTTAGAACAACGCCATACTTGACCCATTTTTTTACTTCATCTTCATTATAGGGATCAATATAGAATGATTCGCCATATCCGTTAATTGGCTGAAGAATACGGGGAACCTGCTGAATAAAACGGCGCAGGTAGGCACGGCCATTTTCAGTGTTTAAAAAAATGGTAGTATCGCCATCGCGCGGAGGACGGCGTGAGATGAGCAGAATATCTCCCATATGGTAAACGGGAGTTAAATGATTAGAAGTGACTTCAACTCCGGCATTGATTTGTGAACCATAGCGTTTTCGATAAGGTGCAATGTTTACTTTACGGACGTTTGCAGAATCCCATATCATGCCATCCTCGCAATTGCCTGTTGGAATCAAAACAGTCAGGTAATCGTCAGTATTTTCTTCTTTACTTGCTGAAAATGCAAGCTCAAAATCTATTATGCCCTCTATGAATGAGCATTGAGTATCAGACAGCTTCATAAACTTTGAAATTGCATTTAGCTTAGGCGAATCAAAATCGAAAAATTCAAATAGCAGCTTGCCGGTTAGTTCATACAGGCGCTGAGCCAGAAAAAGGTTCGGACGTCTATACTGACCGGCAATTAGTTTTTTATAATTGGACACAGACATATCAAGTTTCTGAGCCATCTGCGCCTGTGTCAGATTGAGCCTGACACGTTCCTTTTCAATGTTATCAATAAAATTTAATAGAATTTTTTGCTGTGTCATAAAATTGTATAGTCTCTTTCGTATAGTTTTCGGTACTTTGTACATGTGTAGAAACGACTAAAAGTGTAATTTTAGCTACCATACTACAAATTACATGTGATACGATAGTTTCATTCCAAGACGTTGTATTTTTTAGTCTTCATGGTAATAGAATACTTCAAATGGGAAAAAATAACAAGAGTGAAATGGGAGGAATTGTAAAATGATTGACAAACAGCTAAAGGCAATGATGGACAAAAAGGGATTGACACTAGAGAAACTGTCTATGCTGTCGAATGTCCCAATCGAAACGATTCGTAATATCATTTACAGGAGAGCGAGAAATCCAAGAGTAGACACACTTTTGGCACTTAGCCGTACATTGGATGTATCAATGGAAAGCCTGATGGGGGAAAGTCCGCGAGAGGAGGAAGAACAGCTTTTATTTGCTTATCGTGAAAGCGGAGAGCATGGAAAGAAATTTATACGTGCAATCGCAGAAATTGAAGCGCAGTGGCAGGCAGGAGTATATGTAAACGAGGAACGTGAGATTCCATGTCTGATTCCGGCAGTGGAAACATCAGATGGAGCAGCTTTTTCAAGCTTTGATGTAGAACATGTAAAGACAGCCTGTGAAAACGTATATATGGCGATGCGTCTTCCAAACGATCATTTTTCACCGAGATATTGTAAAAATGATGTTTTATTGTTATCAGATAAATTTCCAAATGAGGGAGAAAATGCATTGTTTTTATATAATCATCGTCTGTACTTTCGCCAATTCCATATTTCAGAAAAAGGATATGCATTAAATACTATTAATGGAAGAGGGACTGCGCTTAGGTTTAGAAGAATGGACAGCTGCAGACTAATTGGAACATGTATGGCAGTACAGTAATTATTTTTGTACAAAATCGCGTACATAGCGAATAATCGCGTAATTGTGAGCAAAAACGGGTAGACAGTTTATAATTATACATGATACAATAGCCATCGTGTGCGCTGTAAAGGCGAAAAAAACGCACAAAATGAGGGGGATAGTTTCATGGAAGATCTGAAACCGATGCTGTTTACCTGTCTGAAGAAATATTCGAAGGAACAGTTCATTAAGGATCTGATTGCCGGAATCATTGTGGCAATCATTGCGCTGCCGCTGTCAATTGCGTTAGCGCTTGCATCTGGCGTAGGCCCAGAGCGCGGAATTTATACGGCAGTTATAGCTGGATTTGTGATTTCCTTTTTGGGAGGAAGTCAGGTACAAATTGCAGGACCGACAGCTGCGTTTGCAACTATTGTTGCAGGAATCGTAGCAGATCAGGGAATGGATGGCTTAGCTGTGGCAACCATTCTGGCAGGAATCATTTTAATTTTAATGGGATTTTGCCGCCTTGGTTCACTGATTAAGTTTATTCCTTATACTATTACGACTGGTTTCACGGCAGGTATTGCTGTGACAATTGCGATTGGACAGCTTAAGGATTTTTGTGGTGTTACAATTCCGGCAGGAATGCCTACAATTGAGACAATGGAAAAGCTGGAAGGCTTTTTAGCGGGAATAGGCACACTAAACTGGCATGCTGTTTTTGTGGGAGCAGTATGTCTGGCAATTCTTATTTTTATGCCAAAGGTAAAGATGCTTGCGAAGATTCCACCGTCATTAGCAGCTGTTGCAGTTGGTATTTTAATGGTGAAGCTGATGCCGATTCAGGTAAATACAATTGGCGATCTGTATACAATAAACAGCAGCCTTCCATCATTCCATTTGCCAAAGCTTAGCCTTGAAGTAATTCAGAAGGCACTTCCAAATGCATTCACAATTGCAATTTTGGCAGCAATCGAATCACTTCTTTCATGTGTGGTGGCAGACGGCATGATTAATGGAAATCACCGTTCCAACATGGAACTTGCTGCACAGGGAGCAGGAAATGTTGCATCTGCGCTTTTTGGAGGAATCCCGGCAACAGGTGCGATTGCACGTACTGCAGCAAACATTAAAAATGGAGGCCGCACACCTGTAGCTGGAATGGTACACGCTGTTGTATTATTTTTAGTGCTTCTTGTGCTGATGCCATATGCCGGCTGGATTCCTATGCCGACGATTGCTGCAATTTTATTTATTGTTGCTTATAACATGTGTCAGTGGCGTCCATTTGTGCGTCTTGTAAAGACGGCACCAAAAAGTGATATTGCAGTGCTTGTCATTACATTTATGTTGACAGTTGTATTTGATCTTGTTGTTGCGATTGAAGTTGGCATGGTACTGGCTTGTCTTTTATTTATGAAGCGCATGAGTGATGAGACAGGTGTGCGTAACTGGAGTCATACAGATGAGATTTCTGATGAGGTTCGCGATGCAGAGCGTGCGCGTATGCGCGATATTCCATCATCAATCAGTGTATGCGAGATTACAGGTCCATTGTTTTTTGGTGCTGCAGATCAGATTGGTCTGATTGCAGTAACAGAAAAGACAAAATGCCTGATTCTTAGAATGAGAGGTGTTCCGGCACTTGACAGTACTGCAATGAACTCATTAACGTCTCTTTATGAGAAATGCAGGAAAAAGAAGATAACGCTCATTCTTTCACATGTAAACGATCAGCCAATGCGTGTTATTAGAAAGGCTGGCTTTGACACATTAATTGGAAAAGAAAATTTTAGCCCGAATATTGATGCAGCAATTGAAATGGCAGAAAAGATTACTTCAAATCGATAAGTGTTTTTGAGGTAAGTTTATCTGCAAATTGTACCGCTTCGGCAAAGGCCTGTATGCGATAAGGATCTTTGCCGGGGCGGTCTTTTTCTAAAAATTCCACACCAGATGATACGTCCACACCATCAGGATGCAAAAAAAAGATCGCATTTGAAACATTTTCAGGTGCCAGCCCGCCGGCCAGCATGAAAAGCTTTTTTGATCTGGGAAGATTTTTTAGCAGAGTCCAATCAAATGTTTTGCCGCTTCCAGGTTTAGCTGCATCAAATACAAAGCCAGCGACAGACGGACATGACTGCCAGTAGTTATAGCTGTCAATATCAGAGACATTAAATGCTTTTAATATAGGAAGAGAAAACTTACTTGTATATTCGCAGATGGACTTAGCAGTTTTTATATCAAGATCGGCAGGATCACCATGAATTTGAATAAGGTCAAAGTCGGCCTCTGCAATTTGGCGTATTTGTGCAAGTGTTGGTGAGACTGTCACGGCGACTGTTTTTATTTCAGGCAGAAGTGCTGACTTTATTTTTTTTGCCTGATCAAGTGAGATATTCCGTTTGCTTTTAGGGAAAAAAACGACCATGCCTGCAAAATCTGCATGAATTTGATTGAGATAATCAGCCTCTTTTTCTTTTGTAAGTCCGCAAATCTTGATTTTAGTAGCCTGTTTTTTCATTGTTATAATCCAGATCCTTTCTTTTTTTGTTTATCATAGTGGAAAATAAAGAGGATAGCAAGTACTTTTGGTATAGTTTATATCAATATCAAACCATTGAGAAAATCTTCTTTTCATGAAGTAAAATCCATGCTATACTTACGTTAAATGAGCTCGACAAACAAGCTGTAGTGGGGAGTGAACAGAGCATCATTAAGAAACAGACATCTGCAGTATAACAGCGATGCGACAGAACACACCATATAGAGGAAAGAGGAATCAAAAAATAATGAAAGTAAATGAAATATTGTCAAATGGAAAAATCACACTGTCTTTTGAGGTATTTCCACCAAAGACAGATGCACAGTTTGAGTCAGTTCGTCAGGCAACGATTGACGTTGCTGCATTAAAGCCAAGCTATATGAGCGTTACATATGGAGCAGGTGGAAACACAAGAAAGAATACTGTTGCAATTGCAAAAGGGATTCAGGATACAACTGGCGTAACAACGATTGCCCATTTAACATGTGTAGGCGCAACAAAGGAAAATATTCATAATACATTAGATGAGATGAAGGCAGCAGGAATTGAAAATGTGCTGGCTCTGCGCGGTGATCGTCCGAGAGATTTTGAGGGAGATCCATTTGTTGATTTTCATTATGCGTCAGAACTTGTATCTGAAATCAAAGCCTATGGCGATTTCTGTGTAGGAGGAGCCTGCTATCCGGAGGGACATGTCGAGGCAGCAAATAAAAGTGAGGACATTATAAACCTTAAGAAGAAGGTTGATGCCGGATGTGAGTTTTTGACAACGCAGATGTTTTTTGACAACAATATTTTCTTTAACTTCTTGTATCGTGTCAGAGAACAGGGCATAAGTGTTCCTGTGATTCCAGGTATCATGCCAATCACACGAGCAAAGCAGGTGGAGACTGCACGTGATCTTTCTGGATGCAGTATGCCGCAGCGCTTTTTAAATCTGGTTGATCGTTTTGGTTCCAACCCGAAGGCAATGGAGCAGGCAGGTATAGCCTATGCAACTGATCAGATCATTGATCTGATTGCAAACGGAATCAACCACATTCACGTATATTCTATGAATAAGCCGCAGATTGCAGAGGCTATTCAGAAGAATCTTTCGGAGATTTTAAAATGATTGATATAAATCAGATGAGAGAACGCGAGATTATTCGCTATCTCGGCTACAAAAAGATACAGCCGGACGAACAGGTTATGATGTTAATTTATCAGTGCATGGAAGATGTTGCGCGGACGGCTCAGCCGCGCCATATATATCGGCGTTTTGCACTTACACATCTGTCTGCAGGTCATATGCAGGCAGGTGGTGTGGAGCTTTTAAGCAACAGTCTGGAACGAAACTTAAAAGACTGCAGCGAGGTCATTTTCTTTGCGGCAACGCTTGGTCACGAAATAGATCGTTTGATGGAACGTTATTTGAGATTAAATATCACAAAGGCAGCAGTACTTCAGTCCACGGCAGCAGAGGCCATAGAGTGCTATTGCAACTTGTGTCAAAAGAATATTGAAAAAGAGGCTGCGAAAGACGGCCTTTTTGTGCGTCCAAGGTATAGTCCTGGTTACGGAGATCTGTCTTTGGATGTGCAGTCATCATTTTTGAAGGCACTTAATGCACAGAAAACAATAGGTCTATTTCTTTCGGAAGGCGGCGTAATGCAGCCTGAAAAATCTGTTACAGCTTTGATGGGCTTAAGCCATATCAGAACAGGATGCGTCACAGAAGGATGCGAGGCCTGCAGCAAAAAAGACTGCAGCTTTCGCCGTGATGCATAAGCAGCAAACAGAAACAACAGGGATAGTTAGAAAAACCTTGTGCTTTTGAAAGGACAGGAATTTATGAAGAAAAATATATTAAATGAACTGGGAAAGCGAATTGTTTTTTTTGATGGCGGTATGGGTACGCTTTTGCAGGAACGCGGGCTTGAAGCTGGTGAACTGCCTGAAAACTGGAATCTTAAGCATCCTGATATTATAAGAGAATTGCACCGCGATTATCTAAACGCTGGAGCAGACATCATTTTGGCAAACACATTTGGTGCGAATGAGTTAAAGTTTCCGGATAATCTTGAAGAAATCGTAACAAAAGGCGTGCAGAATGCGAAAAAGGCAGTCGAGGAAACAGGTAAGGATGGCTATGTCGCACTTGATGTGGGGCCGACAGGAAAGCTTTTAAAGCCACTTGGCACACTTGATTTTGAAGATGCAGTATCGATATTTGCAAGAACTATAAAGGCAGGAGCAGCTGCAGGAGCTGATCTTATTCTTATCGAGACGATGAGCGATACATATGAATTAAAGGCAGCTATGCTTGCAGCAAAGGAAAACAGTGATCTTCCTGTTATGGCAACTGTTATTTTTGGTGAAAATGGCAAGATGCTGACAGGAGCGACACCAGAGGCAGTCACAGCATTGCTTGAGGGTCTTGGTGCAGACGCCTTTGGTATGAACTGCGGCCTTGGACCAAAGCAAATGAAGCCAATTTTTGAGCGCTTGGCAAAAAGCGCATCAATCCCATTAATTATAAATCCTAATGCCGGTCTTCCACGAAGTGAAAATGGAAAGACCGTATTTGACGTGGATCCGTCTGAATTTGCCGAGGATATGAAAATATTTGCAGAGGAAGGCGCATGGCTTATGGGCGGCTGCTGCGGAACAACGCCGGCGCATATTAAGGCACTTGTGGAAGCCTGCAAAGATGCTATGCCAAAGCCGCTTACCGATAAGAACCTGACACTTGTTTCATCATATTCTCATGCAGTTGAGCTTGGAAAGATGCCAATGTTAATCGGTGAGCGTATAAATCCTACCGGAAAATCAAAGTTTAAGCAGGCACTTCGTGACCGCAACATGGAATATATTCTGGAGATGGGTGTAAAGCAGTCAGACGCAGGTGCACAGATTCTTGATGTTAATGTTGGACTGCCGGAGATCAATGAGCCGGAATTGATGAAGGAAACTGTTTGTCAATTGCAAAGTATTCTTGATGCACCGCTTCAGATTGATACCACCAATATGGATGCAATGGAGCAGGCACTTCGTATATACAACGGAAAACCGATGATCAACTCTGTAAATGGAAAGCAGGAGATCATGAAGCAGGTGTTCCCACTAGCAAAAAAATATGGTGGTGTCGTAGTAGGATTAGCACTCGACGAAGACGGTATCCCTGATACTGTTGAGGGACGTCTGGCTATTGCAGAGAAGATTTATAAGACTGGTGAGAGCTATGGTATTGCAAGAAAGGATATCGTAATTGATGCGCTCACGATGACTATGAGTACTGACAGTAATTCCGCAAATGTTACACTTGAAACTGTGCGTCGCATAAAGGCACAGGGTGGACGTACTGTGCTTGGAGTGTCAAACATTTCTTTTGGACTGCCGCAGCGTGAGATCATCACATCAGCATTCTTTACAATGGCGATGCAGGCAGGTCTTTCAGCAGGAATAGTAAATCCAAATTCACAGGCTATGATGCAGGCATATGATACCTTCCGTGTACTCGGCGGCTATGATGCGCAGTGTATGTCATATGTTGAAAAGTATTCTGCTATGAAGGTTGTATCCACCACAGTCAAGGCAGGTGCAGAAACAGATAAATCTGAAAAGCAAGCCCCAGGAAGCACATCTGGCGGTATGGATTTAAAGACATGTATCATCAAGGGTCTTAAGGAACCAGCCTATAAGGTGACAAAGAAGATGCTTGAAGAAAAGGAGCCGCTTGAAATCATCAATACAGAGCTTGTGCCGGCACTTGATATTGTAGGAAAGGGCTTCGAGAAAGGAACCATGTTTTTGCCGCAGCTTTTGATGAGTGCCGAGGCTGCAAAGGCTGGTTTTGCTGCCGTAAAGGAATTTATGGAGGCAAAGGGCAGCGATCAGCAAAAGAAGGGCACTGTTGTAATTGCAACAGTTAAGGGAGATATCCACGATATCGGAAAGAATATTGTTAAGGTTCTTCTGGAAAACTATGGATATGATGTGATCGATCTTGGAAAAGATGTACCGCCTGAGACAGTAGCAGAAAAGGTAGTAGAGACACATGCACCACTTCTTGGCTTAAGTGCGCTTATGACTACCACGGTTGTAAATATGGAAGAGACTATTCGCCAGGTAAGAAAAGCAGCACCATGGTGCAAGATTGTTGTCGGCGGTGCCGTATTGACAAAGGAGTACGCAGATATGATCGGTGCAGACTACTATGGCAAGGATGCGATGCAGACAGTATATTACGCAGAGAGTTTGCTAAATAATGGCGGCGCAAAATAAAAATAACGACGCCAAAATGAAAATATAGAGAAGGATATAGAGAAAGATAATATGAGTATTTTAAATGTAGAACACTTATCTCACGGATTCGGAGACAGAGCAATTTTTACAGATGTGTCATTTCGTTTATTAAAAGGAGAGCATATTGGCCTTGTTGGTGCAAATGGAGAGGGAAAATCAACATTCATGAGCATCATTACAAACAAATTGATGCCAGATGAGGGAAAAATTGAGTGGGCAAAAAATGTGCGTGTTGGCTATCTTGATCAGCACACTGTATTAGAACCAGGTCAGACAATACGTGATGTGCTTAAGAATGCATTCAGCTTTTTATTTGACATGGAAGCGCGCATGAATCAGATCTGTGAAGAGATGGCAGATGCTTCTGAGGATGATCTAATTGTCATGATGGAAGAGATGGGTACGATTCAGGATCTTCTGACAATGCACGATTTCTATATGATTGATGCCAAGGTAGAGGAGGTTGCAAGAGCCTTTGAGCTTGATGCACTTGGCTTAGAGCGCGATGTCACCGAGCTTTCCGGAGGCCAGAGAACAAGAGTCCTTCTTGCAAAGCTTCTTCTTGAAAAGCCGGATATCCTTCTTCTTGACGAGCCGACTAACTATCTGGATGAAAAGCATATTGAATGGCTGCGCCGTTATCTGCAGGAGTATGAGAATGCTTTTGTTCTAATTTCTCATGATATTCCGTTCTTAAATAGTGTTGTAAATTTAATCTACAACATGGAAAACCAAAAGCTTGACCGTTATGTAGGAGATTACGACCACTTCAAGGAGGTTCATGCTGTACAGAAGGCACAGATAGAGGCAGCATACAACCGTCAGCAGCAGGAAATTGCTCAGTTAAAGGACTTCGTTGCCAGAAATAAGGCAAGAGTTGCAACAAGAAACATGGCAATGTCCCGTCAGAAAAAGCTTGACCGCATGGATGTGATCGAATTAGCAGCCGAAAAGCCAAAGCCAGAGTTTCGCTTTTTGTATGGACGTGCACCGGGCCGCTTCTTATTTACTACAGAGCAGCTTGAGATTGGATATGACAGACCGCTCACAAAGCCGCTTGACCTTGTTATGGAGCGCGGAAACCGCATAGTCATGGTAGGTGCAAATGGTATCGGAAAGACTACTCTTTTAAAGAGTCTTCTAGGACTGATCAAGCCATACAGCGGAACTGTCCATCAGGGTGATTATCTGGAAATTGGTTATTTTGAGCAGGAAACAAGCGGTGACAACGGCCGTACCTGCCTCGAGGAAATTTGGCAGGAGTTTCCGTCATGGAATCAGTATGAAGTGCGCAGTGCACTTGCAAAGTGCGGCCTGACTACAAAACACATCGAGAGCCAGGTGCGTGTCCTTTCTGGTGGTGAGCAGGCAAAGGTACGTCTGTGCAAGCTTATGAACCGCCAGAGTAATGTGTTAATCCTCGATGAGCCGACAAACCACCTCGATGCTGACGCAAAGGATTCTTTGCTTACAGCACTTAAAGAATACAAAGGAAGTATTCTTATGGTCTGCCATGAGCGTGAGTTCTATGAGGCACTCGGGGCACAGATCTGGGACTGCAGCAGCTTTTGCAGATAATTAATTTGTATTTTCCAAAAACTTAACGTTTTCTTAAGGCGAAAAGCGACCGGAATCATCCGGTTGCTTTTTTGCTTTAACTATGGTAAAATGAGTCCATTATTAGTACAACTGAGAGTGGGTCAAATGGCAATTTTGACCGAATCAGGATATCCAAACAAAAAGAAAGGCACGGTAATAGCATGAAGGTTGTAATACTGGCAGGAGGATTCGGTACCAGAATCAGCGAAGAGAGCGTAAACCGCCCAAAGCCGATGGTCGAGATTGGTGATCAGCCAATTTTGTGGCATATTATGAAGGAGTATTCGCAGTACGGATTCAACGATTTTATTATCTGCCTTGGTTATAAACAATATGTGATCAAGGAATATTTTGCAAATTATTTTCTTCATACATCTGATATTACGATTGATCTAGCACATAATTCTATGGAGCTTCACGATAATTATTCAGAGCCATGGAAGGTAACACTTGTTGATACAGGATTAAATACAATGACAGGTGGCCGCGTAAAGCGTATCCGCAAGTATGTCGGAGATGAGCCATTCTTACTGACGTATGGAGACGGAGTTTCGGATATAAACATAAAAGAGCTGTGTGAGTTCCACCGCTCCCATGGAAAGCTTGCTACAATTTCCATGACAAATGTAGGACAGCGTTTTGGTGTAATCGATTATGATGATAAGGGACAGATTGCAGCATTCCGTGAGAAATCAGATAAGGATGGCAGTATGATAAACATTGGCTATATGGTTATGGAGCCGGGTGTGTTTGATTATATTGACGGAGATGATCAGCCATTGGAGAGAGAACCATTTGAGCGTCTCGCAGCAGATGGTCAGATGATGGGCTATATTCACGAGGGCTTCTGGTCCTGTATGGATACACTTCGTGATAAGAATCGTCTGGAGGCACTGTGGGAGAGCGGCAAGGCGCCGTGGAAAACATGGAAGGACTAAATAATGCAGAAAACAGAAATGTCATTTTTTCGTGATAAGAGAATACTGATCACAGGTCATACCGGTTTTAAAGGTTCATGGCTTTCGAGAATTTTAATTGATGCAGGCGCAAAGGTAACAGGTGTTTCATTAGAGCCACCGACAAGTCCAAGTATTTTTTCAATTTGCCGTCTGGAAAATCAGATGGACAGTGTTATTGGCGATGTTAGAAATTTTGAATTATTAAAGGAAGTATTTGAGCGTGTGCAGCCACAAATTGTGATTCATCTGGCAGCACAGCCAATTGTGCGCGAATCTTATAAAAATCCGCGTGAGACATATGAGATAAATGTGATGGGTACAGTCAATATATTAGAGTGTGCACATCAATTTTCATGTGTCCGTTCATTTTTAAATGTTACAACTGATAAAGTATATGAGAACAAAGAGTGGGAGTGGGGCTACCGTGAGGAGGATGTGCTGGACGGATTTGATCCATATTCAAACAGCAAATCCTGTTCGGAGCTGGTTACACACAGCTACATCCGCTCTTTTTTTGCGGACAGTGATACGGCAGTCTCTACTGCAAGAGCAGGCAATGTTATAGGAGGCGGTGATTTTGCATCAGACCGTATTATACCGGACTGCTACAGAAGTGCAGTGATTAAGCAGCCTGTGACAGTAAGAAATCCATATTCAATTCGTCCATATCAACATGTGTTGGAGCCTTTGTTTTTATATCTGACAATTGTAAAGAAACAGTGGGAGGATCCATCCATTCGCGGCTATTACAATGTAGGACCAGATGACTGCGATTGTGTGGACACTGGCACATTAACTACGCTGTTTTGTAAGAGCTGGGGCAGAGGCATGCAGTGGGAAAATAAGAGTGACGGCGGTCCTCATGAGGCTGGCTTTTTGAAGCTGGACTGCTCAAGAGTAAAGCGTGTCTTTGGCTGGAAACCGACATGGCATATTGAAAAGGCTGTGGCAAAGAGTGTAGAGTGGTATCAGCTTTATAATATGCTGATTACTCATATGGCAGAGCCAAAGGAGCTTGCAGATAAAATGAATGCCTGCATGAGAGAGCAGATAAGAAGCTTTTTAACAGATGGAGAGGAGCAGTAATAAATGTTTGAAAATATGAATGAACAACAGGCGAGAGAAGAAATTCTAAAACAAGTAGCTGCCTATTGCGATAAATATCATAATACAAAGAAGGAATTTAAGGAGGGAGACCGTATTCCATACGCGTCACGTGTTTATGACAGCGAGGAGATGGTAAATCTTGTGGACAGCTCACTGGAATTTTGGCTGACAGCAGGACGCTATACAGATGAGTTCGAGCGCGAGTTTTCAAAATATTTAGGTGTTCGCTTTTGCTCTCTTGTCAATTCTGGTTCATCAGCGAATTTGATCGCATTTATGGCGCTGACTTCTCCGCTATTAGGAGAACGACAGGTAAAAAGAGGCGATGAGGTAATCACAGTTGCTGCAGGTTTTCCGACAACAGTAACACCAGTAATCCAGTATGGTGCAGTTCCAGTGTTTGTAGATGTGACAATTCCGCAGTACAATATTGATGTCACAAGGCTTGAAGAAGCATTGTCTGATAAGACAAAGGCCGTGATGATCGCGCATACACTTGGCAATCCATTTGATTTGGAGGCAGTAAAGGCATTTTGTGACCGTCATAATTTATGGCTTGTTGAAGATAATTGTGATGCACTTGGCTCTGTCTATGAGATTGACGGCAAGGAAAAGCTGACAGGAACAATTGGTGATATAGGAACATCAAGCTTCTATCCGCCGCACCATATGACGATGGGTGAGGGCGGTGCTGTATATACAAACAATCCACTGCTTCACCGAATTGTGCGTTCATTTAGAGACTGGGGACGTGACTGCATTTGTCCTCCGGGATGTGATAATTTCTGTGGTCATCGCTTTGATAAACAGTATGGTCAGCTTCCATTAGGATATGACCACAAATATGTGTACTCCCATTTTGGCTATAATTTAAAGGCAACTGATATGCAGGCAGCAGTAGGCTGTGCACAGTTAAAGAAGTTCCCATCTTTTGTGGAGAAGAGACGTCATAACTTTGCTTATTTAAAAGAGCTTTTGTCTGACTGCGCAGATAAGCTGATTCTTCCTGAGGCAGCAGCGCATTCTAATCCGAGCTGGTTTGGCTTTTTAATGACATGTAAGGAAGGCGTGGATCGTACAAAAGTAGTGAACTATATTGAATCACACGGCGTTCAGACACGTATGCTGTTCTCAGGCAATCTGATAAAGCATCCTTGTTTTGATGCTATTCGTGGAACAGAGGCATATCGTGTTGTCGGTGGTTTAGAGCAGACTGACCGTATTATGACATCTACATTCTGGGTTGGTGTTTATCCTGGTATGACAGATGAGAAGATTGAATATATGGCAAAGGTAATTCATGAAGCATTGGAGGGCTAAGTTATGAGAATGAAGGTATCCAACTATATTGCAAAACTGCTTGTTCAAAATGGAATTACAGATGTATTTATGATCACCGGAGGCGGTGCAATGCATCTTGATGATGGACTTGGTCATGAGCCGGGACTTCACTGTGTATATAATCATCATGAGCAGGCATGTGCCATTGCAGCAGAAAGCTATGCCAGAATCCATAACCGCATTGCAGCTGTCTGTGTCACAACAGGACCTGGCGGAACAAACGCAATCACAGGCGTAGTCGGAGGATGGCTTGACTCTATTCCGATGCTTGTTATTTCAGGTCAGGTACGCTATGATGTAACGGCAAGAAGCACAGGCCTTGGCATTCGTGCATTTGGCGATCAGGAGTATGACATCTGCAAGAGCGTAGAGCCTATGACAAAATATTGTGAGATGGTGATTGATCCAAAGCGTATTCGCTATGCTGTTGAGAAAGCACTTTATCTTGCACAGACTGGAAGACCAGGTCCGTGCTGGCTTGATATTCCGTTAAATGTGCAGGGTGCAACAGTTGAGATAGATGAGCTTGAAGGTTTTGATCCGACAAAAGAAAATCTGACAGCGATTCCGTCTGTTACTAACGAGCAGGCAGACGCTATTATCGAGAAAATCCGTCAGGCAAAGCGTCCGGTATTAAATGCCGGAAATGGAATACGTATTGCAGGAGCATTTGATGTATTTCGCCGTGTCGCAGATAAGCTTGGCATTCCAGTTGTGACTGGCTGGAACAGCATTGATTTGATGGAGGATGAGCATCCGCTGTACACAGGACGTGCTGGAAATATGGGTGACCGCGCTGGAAATTTTGCCGTACAAAACAGTGATTTGCTATTTTCAGTTGGAAGCCGATTAAGCATTCGTCAGGTTAATTATGATTGGCCGGCTTGGGCAAAGCATGCATTTGTCATTATGAATGATATTGATGCAGAGGAATTGAAAAAGCCGTCTCTTCATGTAGAAATGCCGGTGTGGGCTGATGCAAAGGATCTTCTTGAAAAGCTCGAGAGCCGCTTAAATGAAAAGCTTGCAGATGGTGAAGTATTATTTAAGGGTGATGAGTGGAGACAGGTTTGTGAAAAATGGAAGAAGGATTATCCTGTTGTTCAGCCAAAGCACTATGAGCAGAAGAGTCCGGCAAATGTGTATGCATTTATTAAGGAAGAAAGCCGCCGCTTAAATGAGGGTCAGATTACAGTAGTAGGAAATGGCTCTGCCTGTGTTGTAGGCGGTCATGGCTATGTTATAAAGAAAGGTCAGCGTTTTATTTCAAATTCAGCTATTGCATCGATGGGTTACGATCTGCCAGCAGCAATTGGAGCTTGTGTCGCAAATAAGCGCTATTGCAAGGAGACAGGTGAGAAGGAGCAGGATATCATCTGCGTAACAGGAGACGGAAGTATTCAGATGAATCTTCAAGAGCTGCAGACAATCATCCATCACCAGTATCCGATCAAGATTTTTCTGATCAATAATGGCGGATACCATTCCATTCGCCAGACACAGAACAACTATTTTGGAAAGCCGCTTATTGGTATAGGAAAAGACAGCGGTGATCTTAGTTTCCCAGATATGGCAAAATTAGCGCCGGCATATGGTTTCCCATTTATTCGCATTGATAGCAACGATGCTCTTGGTGAGGGAATCGAGAAGGCATTGTCCATAAATGGACCTGTTATCTGCGAGGTAATGGTTGATATGGATCAGAAGTTTGAGCCAAAGGCAGCATCAAAGCCAATGCCAGATGGAAGCATGGTTTCTGCACCGCTTGAAGATTTAGCGCCATTTCTTCCAGAAGAAGAGTTAAAGAGTATTATGCGCTGGTCGGAGGAGTAATATGCGTGTAATAGTGACAGGAGCGACAAGCTTTATCGGCAGTCACGCCGTACAAACACTTATTAATCAAGGCTTTGAAGTTTGCGCGCTGATTCGTCCAAATTCAGCAGGCAAAAAAAATTTAGAGCATATGATAATAAAAAAAGAACTGCTTGAGATTATAGAGTGTGAGCTTAGTGGGCTGAAAGAACTGGCAGTGAATGCTGAAAAACTTAGCAAAATCGGACAAAAATGGTCTCATAATCTGGGGAGAGCTGATTATTGGCTGCATTTAGGCTGGGATGGCTCTGGAAGTGATAACAGAAAGCTAGCTGATATTCAGTCAATGAATGCCGTCTATGCGCTTGATGCGCTTGAGACGGCAGCTGCCGCCCACTGTAAGCGCTTTCTTTTTTGTGGTTCACAGGCAGAGTATGGCGTGCGAAATACGACAATGCGAGAGACAGACGAGCTACATCCGCTTTCTGAGTATGGAAAGGCTAAGGCTAAGGTGGGAAGAGAGGCTGTTATGCGTGCAGAAGTGCTTGGCATAACATATATTCACACACGCGTCTTTTCTGTTTATGGTCCTGGCGATCATCCATGGTCACTTGTGGAAAGCTGCATGCGCACCTTCAAAGAAGGCGGTATAATGGAGCTTGGTGCATGTACACAGCTTTGGAATTATCTTTATATTGACGATGCAGTTAATGCAATTGTGAAGCTTTTGACTGGTGATGCACCGGCAGGTGTCTATAACGTGGCTGGTGAAGATACAAGGCCGCTTCGCGAATATATTGAGACGATGCGAGCACTGTGCGGCGGACAAGGCACCTGCCAGTATGGCAAGCGGCCGCCAAACGCAGAAGGCGTGACATCGCTAGATCCTGATATCACAAAACTAAAAGAAATAACAGGATTTCATCAGATGATTTCCTTTGAAGAGGGAATTAAAAAGATGCTTATGTGAGTAGACGTTACAAGAAGTTGCTTCGGCAGTGGCGGGCGGAGAAAAATCGGTATCCCTCACTGACATGAGGCAAGTCACAGTCGAACTATTTTCGACAAGTCAGACTCCGTGAAAATACCGACTGTGGGTTGAAACAGGAAAGGCATGTTAATTATGGGAAATTGCATTTCATGCAAGGCATCTCTGGCAGGAACCGAGATCATTGCATTTGACAATATGCCGGCAGTGGCACAGCACATGCCGGATAAAGAACAAGTAAAAAATGACAGAGGAATTCATCTGCCGCTGTGCCAGTGTAAAAAATGTGGTCTGATTCAATTTGACTGCGAGCCAGTCGAATATTACCGCGATGTTATTCGTGCAGGCGGCTATTCCACAACGATGGTAGAGCTGCGCCGCCGTCAATATAAGGAATTTATTAAACGTTATCAGCTTGAGGGAAAGAAAATCATCGAGGCAGGATGTGGAAGAGGTGAGTTTCTTCGCGTATTAAAGGAATTTCCAGTTAAAGGATATGGTATTGAGCACGATCCTTCTTTGGCGGAGATTGCAAAGGAGAGTGGTCTTTTAGTTTCATGTGATTTTACAGAAACTATAGATCAAAAGCTTCCAAATGGACCGTTTGATGCGTTTTTATCCTTTAATTTTTTAGAGCATCAGCCATCACCTGATGTTATGCTGACTTGTCTTTACAACAATTTGACAGATGATGGTGTGGGACTTATCACAGTTCCAAGCTTTGAGTATATTACAGATCACAATACCTATTATGAGCTTATTCACGATCATTTGGCATATTATACATTTGATTCTCTGACATATCTTTTGAATCAGAATGGTTTCATTGTCGAAAGCAAAGAAATGATCAACCGCGATACGCTTTCTGTGATGGTAAAAAAGACAAAGACACCAATTTCTCAGGTATCCTCATGGAAGGATTTTACAAAAGAAATCACTGCGCTTGGCGATAGTTTAGCAAGTATCAGGGAACAGATGAAGGCACTTTCTGAAAGTCTTACAGGAAAGAATCTTGCCATTTGGGGTGCAAGTCATCAGGGCTTTACACTAGCAGCAACAACATGTCTTGGTGAAAAAGCAGAGTATATTATTGACTCAGCGCCATTTAAGCATGGAAAATATGCACCAGCTTCACATCTTGTAATTGTGTCGCCAGATGAGGCGCTTAAGAATGTACCAGATGCGATTTTAATCGCAGCACCGGGTTACACAGATGAGATTGCAAATGTGATTCGTGTTCGCTTCCCTAAGACGGTGCGTATATTCGCAATCCGCAGCAATAAAATAGAAGAAATTTTGTAATTTTGAAAAGCTTTTTAAGAGAAAGGCATGGTTATTGATCTATGAAGGCATTTGTATTAAAAGAGCCGGGTGTTGTAGGCTATGAACAGGTTCCTGAGCCTGTATTGACTCCGTATGGAGCCATCTTAAAGCCAGTCGCTGTCGCACCGTGCTCATCTGATGTCCATACTGTTTTTGGAGGCGGTTCAAGAAAGGCACCAAATCTAGTGCTTGGTCATGAATGTGTGGCGCGAGTGCTTGAAGTTGGTGAGTATGTGACTGATTTTGTGCCGGGAGAGCTAGTAGCAGTACCAGCAATCACACCAGACTGGCGAGCAAAAAGCATTCAGGAGCACAATTTTAAGCATGCATCAGCACCATTTTCAGGTCATCAGCTTGGACGCACACAGCCAGGTGTATTTTCAGAGCGTTTTCTTATTCCAGATGCTGATACGACACTGGCGAAAATTCCAGAGGGTGTTAGCTTAGAGCAGGCACTTATGTGTGTAGATGTTGTGACAACTGGATTTACAGGAGCACAAAATGCCGATATTAAATTTGGTGATACTGTTGTAGTTATGGGAATTGGTCCTATTGGACTTATGGCAGTAGCAGGTGCAGCTCATTTAGGTGCGGCAAGGATCCTTGCTGTAGGAAGCCGTCCGCTTTGTGTAAAGACTGCTTATGAGTTTGGTGCAACAGAAGTCTTAAGCTATAAAGATGGCGATATAGTCAAGCAGGTAATGGCGCGCACAGATGGAATAGGAGCAGATAGTGTCATAATCTGCGGAGGAAACGATGAAGTATTTGCGCAGGCAATTGATATGGTGCGCTATGGTATCGGAACCGTTTCCAATGTCAATTATTTTGGCGGAACAGGAAATCTTCCATTTCCAAAATTTTCCGGAGGACGCGGCATGGCAGGAAAAACAATCCGTACTGAGTTAGCAGAAGGAGGACGTGCACGTATCGAGCGCATGTTATCCATGGTAAAGTATGGAAGAATCCATCCAGAAAAGCTAGTCACCCATCATCTTAATGGACTTGATCAGATAGAAGATGCACTGTATTTAATGCGAGACAAGCCTGCCGACCTAATTAAAGTGATGGTTACTATGGAATAATAAAAGAAAGTTAGAAGGCACATTTCATGAAAACAATTAGTATTGTAGTGCCCTGCTATAATGAAGAGGAAAATGTTCAGGCGATGGCTGATGCGCTTCGCGAGACATTTAAAAAGGATCTTCCAGCCTATCGCTATGAGATCCTTTTTATAGATAACGATTCAAAAGACAGGACAAGAGAAATTATCCGAAAGCTTTGTGCAGAGGATAAGGGGATTAAGGGAATTTTTAATGCAAAAAATTTCGGACAGTTCAATTCACCGTACTATGCTATGCTCCAGACAACAGGAGATGCCACAGTACTGATGGCTGCCGATTTTCAGGATCCGGTTGAGATGATCCCAAGGTATGTAAAAGAATGGGAAAACGGATATAAAATTGTAATTGGAATTAAAAAGTCCAGCCAGGAAAATAAATTGATGTACTGGCTTCGCGGCTGTTACTATAAATTAATCAAGAAGCTTTCTGATGTTGAGCAGATTGAGCAGTTTACAGGTTTTGGTCTTTATGATAAGAAGTTTATCAATGTCATGAGAGAGCTTAACGACCCAACACCATTTTTAAGAGGAATCGTAGCAGAGCTTGGCTTTAAACGAAAGGAAATCCCTTACGAGCAGCCAAAGAGGCGTGCAGGAAAAACAAGCAACAATTTCTACCGTTTATATGATGCTGCAATGCTTAGCATTACTTCTTATACAAAAGTAGGACTTAGACTGGCGACCTTTATAGGTATGACAGTTGGCTGTATCAGTCTGGTAGTTGCAATTATTTATCTGATTTTAAAGCTTTTATTTTGGGACAATTTCCCAGCAGGTATGGCACCGCTTTTAATTGTCACTTGTCTGCTTGGTTCTATACAGCTGTTCTTTATCGGATTAATTGGTGAATATATTATGAGCATCAATGATCGTGTAAAGAAGCGTCCGCTTGTTGTGGAAGATGAGCGTCTGAATTTTTCAGACGAGAAAGAAAAAGAAAATGAGGCAGATGACAAGGAAGCAGAAGATGGCTGCAAAAATCAGAAAGCCGAATGAGAGGAATAAAAATTGGAATTTGACAAGACAACACAAGATGCGCTTAAACTGATTCATGAGGGAAATCATATAATTTTCCGTGAGGTAGGGCGCGTCTGTGAGAAATATCATTTGAATTATTTTTTAGACAGCGGAAATCTTATAGGTGCTGTGCGTGAGAAATCTGATATTCCGTGGGATGATGACGCGGATATCGCTATGACAAGAAAAGATTTTGAGGTATTTCGCAAGGTAGCACGTACCGAACTAAAGGATGGCTTTGTCTATGTGGAGCCAGATGAATTAAATGGTGCATTTTATGATTTTGTGCCGCGTGTTGTGATGCTTGATTCAACTATGCGCGAAAATAATGCAGAGCAAAAATATTATGGAAATGGCATTCATAATCATATGCGAACAGATATTTTTATAGTGGATGATGTTTCAGACAACATGTTAAAGCACAAATTTTGTCATGCTTTATTGATTCTTGTGTATGGCATGTGCATGGGACGCCGTTATAAGCTTGACCTTTCAGAGTATAAGGGTGCATCTAAGGCAGTAGTTGCTATTCTTTCTGTAATCGGACGCATCTTCCCTGTAAAGACACTTGTTCATTGGTATGATGCAATCAGCAAGATGGAGCGCGGTCAAAATAAAAAGCATAAGCGCTGCTACTACAGCAACTGCCTGTTTCCAGATCTGGGAAAGATTTATCAGGCGAAGTGGTTTGACCATGCAGTTGATTTAGAGGTTGATGGTGAGAAATTTCCTGGTCCATGTGGGTATCATGAAGCGCTTACAATGCTTTATGGCGATTACATGACACCACCGCCTCCGGGAGACAGAGAGCTTGTTCATTGTGATCCTAAATTTGTCACATTATCATACAGCGAAAAGGGAGAGAAAAATTCATGACAGAAAAGCAGCCAAAAGCAAAATCAGGCTTACGCCGATTTGCGGGGGATATGGTTTACAGTCTTGCCGGGCTGATGATTTTGAATATGACGCTTTCTTTTGGGGTATATCCGTTTTTAAGAAGCCGTATGGGTGCTGAAGGAAGCGGAAAAATGTTGTTCTTTACAGCAATCATGGGTCTTATGGCATCGGCAGTTGGTTCTGGAATCAATTATGGCCGTATGAAAGCTTCTACACGTCATGAGACAAAAAATGGTGATTACAATCGTTTTCTTGTATTCACAGCACTTTTGTGTGCGATTGTCACTGTAGTGGCAATTTGTGTGAAAAAAGATACAGCAGGTGCTCTTCCTATTTCCATTGGTGTACTTATTTTTGTGACAACAGTTCGCTATTATGCAGATGTAGAATATAGACTGAGCTTAAATTACAGAGGCTTTTTCTTCTATTATCTTTTTATTGCAGTAGGTTATGCGATTGGCATGGCGCTGTATGGAATTAGTCATTCCTGGGTAAGCATCTTTATTTTAGGAGAGGTGTTTGGACTGCTGTTTGTCACAATCACAGGAAGCATCTTTAAAAAGCCATTTTTTAAAAAGAGTCAATTTTTCAGAGAAGATGCAAAAACATGTGTGTCACTGTCATCGGCATATCTGCTGTCAGATTTTGTAACATACACAGACCGTGTTGTGCTTCCTATGACAGCCGGAGATGCAGCTTCCTATTATTTCTTTATTGCAAGTACTGTCGGAAAGATGAGTTCTCTGATCTCAACACCGTTAAATGGTGTTATCACAGGTCATCTTGCACGCTATCAGGGAAAAATCACAAAGAAGATGTTAACTGGTGTATTTGCTGCATTGTCAGCGCTTGCAGTTATATTGATTGCCGGAACAACACTTGGTTCTCATATTTACGTATATCTCTTTTACAGAGAGGATTACAACGTAGTAAAAAATCTGTTTTTGCTGGCAAATGCCGGACAGGTATTTTTCTTTATGAGTAATACAATGATGACAGTCGTGCTTAGATTTGCACCAGAGCGTTATCAGCTGATCATGGGTGTGATTTATGCAGTATTGTTCTTTGCAGCAGTAGTTCCTGCTATGTACCTTTACAAAATCTGGGGTGCTGTATGGGGACTTCTTGCAGTCAATGTCGTTAAGTTCTTATTAATTACAATGCTTGGCTTTTTGGCATTGTCAAAAAATGAGCGAAAAGAAAGGGTGTGAAAAAATGAGTCAGAAACATCAAAAGAGTCAGGCACGTAGTATTTCAGTAAATGCAATTGCTGAAAAGCCGCTTCTTATCTGGGATTATGTAGCATTTGCTGCAATAGCAGTCTTTTGCTTTTTAGTTTTTCAGCAGTCCGATCTTTTGCATACGGCAGGCTGCAGCTACGGTTATTTAAATGGTCATTTCCGTGATTTTTATGATTATTGCGGAACATTTGATATTCATCCGGCATATATGCCAAGCTTTTATCTTATCTTTGCCATCTGGAATATTCCGATGCGTCTGTTTGGCGTCGTGACATTTCCAACGGAAAATCTGCCTGTTCTTGCTATTTTATGGGCAAAGCTCTTACCATGTCTGATCTATGTGGCAAGCGGTGTGTTGATTTATCATATTGCCATCCTTGCTGGAATGGGCAGCAAGAAATCAAAGCTTTGTGCATATGCATGCCTTACTATGCCAGTTGCTTTTTATGCGCAGTTTATCTTTGGCCAGTATGACATCATCATGACATTCTGTGTACTTCTTGGCGTTTACTATTATTTAAAGAAGAAGGACATTTGGTTTATTTTCTGGTTTGCCATTGCGATGACATTTAAATATTCAGCGCTGTTAATCTTTGCACCGCTTCTTTTATATCGTGAGAAAAATGTATGGAAGATTATTGCATCCTGCGTGCTGCTTATGGTGCCATTTGTATTGGAGTTTTTTGTTTACAGAAACAGCCCGGTATTTCAGGCATATGTGTTTGGATTTGGCGGAAATGCAGTCAGCAGTCCGACAGGCTACATCATGAATGCAGGATACTATACAGGATTTGAATTATCAACATTCCATTATGAGGTCAGCTTTGCTGTTTTGGCATTTGGTACATTGTGCGCATGGTGTTATTTCAATAAGCCGACAGATGACAGAAATTTCGTTAATACGGTATTTTATATCTGCTGTCTTGCCTTCTTTGTACTGTTTGGTTTGTCAAAGTGGCATCCGCAGTGGCTGCTGTTTGCCGTACCATTTTGGGTTATCAGTTCATTCCTTCATAAAGATACGAAAATTTTTATGATTTTGGACTTGATTTTTATGTTAGTTTATACCATATTTAATGTACAGATGATTCCTAACAATGTAGATCAGGCGATGTTTAATAACGGCATCTTACGATCTTTTGTAAATGGAAACATCGGTACTGAGCTCATGATGGAGGATTTGATTGCAAAGCTTGATAAAAGTCTTTGCCTGTCAATTCTTACAATGATGATGCTTGTATATGCTGTATTTAAGCATCCAAAGTATTGTGCACAAAATCCTGCACAGGAAGTCAATTGCATGGGTTGGATGCGCACTCGCTTTATTGGCGGTGTTGCAATTTTTGTCGTTCCGGCATTTGTGTGTCTGATGGCATATTTCAAAGCACCATATGCGGGATATAAAGTTGAAAATGTGTACAGCCAGGTACAGCTTTGTGAGCTTGGTGATGAGGTGAGCCAGACGTTCTGTGCAACAGGCAATTCAATTGATAAGATTCGCTTTGTCGCTGGTGTCAATGATCGTGTCAACAAAGGATACGTGAAGCTGACAGTAAAGGACAGTGATGATAAAATTCTTTATGAGCAAGATTGGGAAACATCAGGCTGGCTTGAGGATCGCATCATTACGGCGAACTTAAATGGGGTGCCGACTACACCGGGTGAATATTATACAGCGGTGTTTGAAGTGACACAGGCAAATGGTGATTATGCCGTATCCATCTATCGCTCAGAGGATAATGTAACAGGTGACAAAAAGGAGATCGCAGAGGCTGATGGAAAGAAGCAAAGCTATCAGCTTGAGATGATCGTCTATCAATAAGCAGAAAGGCGTAGGTGTTTTATGACACAAATTGAATTCGTCACAGAGTTAGAGCAGGCGCTTCGTGGAAATGTAGAAGAGCGCATCATTCAGGAAAATGTAAGATACTATAATGACTATATCAGTGAGCAAAGAGCAGCAGGAAAGTCTGAGGAAGAGATTTTTGCTTCACTTGGAAGTCCGCGTCTTATTGCAAAGACGATTATTGATACCTCCGGTGAGGCAAGCACGCAGGAAAACAGCCGTGCCGGAAGCTACAACTACAGCACAGGTTCAGACGACAGTTCAACTGGCGGTGATGGCTGGAGCTTTAGCTGGATGAAAGAGACTGCATCCCAAAACTGGGTGACAAAGACCATTGCGATTTTAGCAATTGTAGCAGTTGTTTTTCTTGTATTAAGCATTATCTTTAAGCTCGTAGCAATCCTATTCAAACCGGCAGTTGTCGTACTGGCAGTGGCAGCCGTGTATTATTTGGTGAAAAATTCATCAAATAAATAAAAAACGTGACAGAAAAAATGTGACGTAAAAGCATGATAGAAAACATGCAAAAAACATGAGGAAAATGTCATGCATAAACAAACCTTCTGGTGCCATACTAGATGTGAAGGCGAAAGCCTTTTTCAATCTAGTTACACATCAGGAGGTTTTTATTATGAGAAATTATAGCGATTCAGAAAACAGTTACAACAAGAAGGAACAGGATTCATATCGAAATCAGGCGGTAAACTGCCATAGTACAAAGGAAGAAAATTCTGCAACTAACTGTCACAGAGATAAAGACACATCAGAGAAAAATTCAAAAGACGAGTGGAAGAATGCCAGTAATTCCAGAAATGCCGCAAAATCCTATCAGGCACGAAATGCAGCCGATAACTGCAAGAGACAGTAATATGTAAGAGTATTGCGAAGTGTAGTTTCAGAAAACGGGAGCGAGAATCCTTTCGGATTCCTGCGCCCGTTTCCTTTACATATTCGTAAACGTGCAGAAATAATATTGACACCAAATATGACACCATATATAATATAGATAGGAGGTATTCAAAACCGAGGCATGAACCTATTAAAAAAGTGTATGTAGAGATGGTAAAACAGATTGTGGAAAGTGAGGCGGTAAATGATGAAAACGCTGAATGATTATTTGATAATGAACTATCGTATGGAAATTGTAGAGGATAAGGATGAGGGCGGTTTCGTGGTTTCATTTCCAGAGCTTCCGGGATGTATCACCTGTGGAGAAACAGTAGAATCCGCTGTTGCAAATGCTTTGGATGCTAAGAAGGCATGGTTAGAAGCTGCCATTGAAGATGGTATCGAAATTCACGAGCCGGACAGTTTGGAGGAATATTCAGGACAATTTAAGCTTAGAATACCTCGCAGCTTGCATCGTTCTCTTGCAGAACATTCCAAGAGGGAAGGTATCAGCATGAATCAATATTGCGTGTATCTTCTCTCAAAAAATGATGCAGTATATTCAAAATAGTAGTTGCAGACAGCAGTTTCAATCACCATAATGAAGTAACTTGCCGAGGAGAAATAATACATGATAGGAGGTGTATCGTTATCGGCGCAAAATATTTGCTAGTTTTCGTATGCAGTCTGCTACAAATATTCCTGACAAAATATGATATTTCAGTTGTCCCAAAGGACCATTCAGAAAGCTATCGAAGTCCGTATGTGGTTCAGGAGGCAGCTGAGATGGGAATTGAGTTAGTGCCAAACCGCAACGAATTTATGAGTTATTATATTGTTAATCACACAGATCAGTACTTGGAGTGTTCTTATTGGCGAAAACTCGAAATTTGCAATGACAGTGAATGGTATGAATTTGGTGGAAATCCGTGGATTTTATCGTCTGAAATGATTGAACCGGATGGAACTCAACTGATGGAAGATGATTGGCTACAGCAATATTATCCGGAGTTAGATGAAGGAGAGTACCGAATTTTGCTTCATATGTGTTTTCACGAAGCTCCAGATGAATGGATGACTAATGAACCAGATGAAAACGATTTTTATATCGCGTATGAATTTTTGGTTGAGTCAAAAAATTCTGATTAAATGTAGAAGAAATGCCGCCTGCACCGACAAAAAAGATCTGTGCAAGCGGCATTTCGAATTACTTTCTCGGAATTGAATCCTTCACTTGATTTTCTCATACTGCTGATATAAAATATAGATGAAAGAATTGTCTATACAAAGAATGAAATCAAGTCATGGAGGGAAATTTAAGTGATAGAAAGAATATTAAAGATAGTATACGTTTTCGCTATGTTCATTAATGTGGGATTGTATGGTGTTAGCTTTATTTTGAAATTAAATATGATCCCAATTCAAGTGGATTTGAGTGGATTAAGTGCAGTTGAAAAAAGACAAATGCTGTCGAATCTTGCAATCAATTATCCATTAGGGGAAAGTATGCATTATGTTGCAATTGGATTAAGTATTGTGCTAGCAATTGTATTGCTTACATATTTGAATGTCAAACTGGTTTCGTGGAGAAGACGGAAATAAGCTTGATTTATTTTTGGAATTTTTGGATTCTGTAAGTATCTGTTTGAAACTTACAGAATCTTTTCCTTTTATATACTAGTGACACCGCCTCATTTCCCTGCATAAAATAAAAGTAGAAAAGTTTCCCTTGGAGGTGCTTTTCATGAGACTAATCGCAGCAAGTACACTTGATGATTATAGAAGATCAGGTGCCTACCTGATCGATCTTCGCACAAAAGAAGAGTATGAGAAGGGTCATATCGAGGGTGCCGTCAATATTCCTTATGATTTTTTAGAAGATTACAAGAAAAGACTTCCCCGAAACCGCCTTCTAGTGTTATACTGTGAGTGGGGTACAACCAGTATTCTCGCAGGCAGAAAGTTAAGCCAGTACGGCTATGATGTGCTCTCCGTAAATGGAGGGCTGCAGGCATACCGTCGTTTCAGCAATATGTAGCTATTGTATGATAAATGCTGCAGGAAAAACGTCTGGCTTACAAATATAAAAACACAAAATTGGAGGCTAAATGAAAACATACGAATTAATTGCACCGTGTCACTTTGGATTAGAGGCGGTGTTAAAAAGAGAGATCGATGATCTTGGTTATGATATCAGCAAAACAGAAGATGGAAGAGTAACCTTTATAGGAGATATGGAAGCGCTCTGCCGCGCTAATGTATTTCTTCGCAGCGCAGAGCGTATCCTGTTAAAGGCAGGCAGCTTTACAGCGCGCACATTTGACGAGCTGTTTGAGTGCACAAAGGCACTGCCATGGGAAGAGTGGATTCCAAAGGACGGCAAGGTATGGGTAACAAAGGCATCCACCGTAAAGAGCAAGCTTTATTCATCATCAGACATCCAGTCCATCATGAAAAAAGCAATCGTAGAGCGCTTAAAGAGTGCGTACCATACCGAGGTGATTCCGGAGACAGGTGCATCTTATCCAGTACGAGTATTTGCCATGAAGGACGAGTTTACTGTCGGCATCGATTCAACAGGAGAGAGTCTTCATAAGAGAGGATATCGTCAGAGTACAACAAAGGCACCAATCAGTGAGACACTTGCAAGTGCATTGATTATGCTGACCCCATGGAAAAAGGATCGTATTCTTGTTGATCCATTCTGCGGAAGCGGTACCTTTGCAATCGAAGCAGCTATGATGGCAGCGAATATGGCGCCAGGCATGAATAGAAGCTTCTTGTCTGAGAGCTGGAAAAATTTGATTCCAAAGAAAACCTGGTATGATGCTATGGACGAGGCAAATGATCTTGTAGATTTGTCTGTAAAGACAGATATTCAGGGATATGATATTGATCCGTCTGCTGTGCGCATGGCAAGAGAGAATGCACAGCGTGCCGGTGTTGATCATATGATTCATTTGCAGCAGCGTCCTGTAAGTGCATTGTCCCATCCTGGAAAGTACGGCTTTATTATCACGAATCCTCCATATGGCGAGCGTCTTGAGGAGAAGGCAGATCTGCCGGAGCTGTACCGTACAATAGGTGATCGTTTTGCCAAGCTGGACACATGGTCTATGTATTTAATCACATCTTATGAGGATGCACAGAATGCAATTGGCAAGAAAGCGGACAAGAACCGTAAAATTTACAACGGAATGATTAAGACCTACTATTATCAGTACATCGGCCCGAAGCCGCCGAGAAGGGAACAAAGAACGAGTGAAATATAAACAGTGGTATATTGCCGCAGCGCTTGCACTGTTAGTGTTAGCTGTTGTCTGTCTGTATCAAAGGCAGACAACAAGCACAGTTAGAAGCGGCTATACGCAGGCAGGCGTTTGTGATGAGTGGAATGAGCTGATTGCAGCAAAGACAAACCAAAAGGAAATCAGTCTGAGCGTGGATGGAAAGCGCTTGGCAAAGAATGATATACAGCCATATATGGCAGATGACAGACAACTGATGATTCCGGTGGATACGCTTCGCGATGTCTTTCTTTGCAATGTAGGAATCTATGATCACAAAACACTGAAGGCATACCGCAATGACCGAAGCATAGAGGCAGAGGAAAATAAAGAAGAGATCGTAATCAATGGTGAAAAGGAAAAGATCACGAATGCACTTGTTTTTCAGGGAGGATCTTACTATTTAAGTGCGGATGTAGTAGCGAAGGGACTTGACTATGAGGTCGAGTGGGATGCGTCAGCCAATACAATTCGATTTACTGATATCCGTCCAGAAGCCTCTAAGCTTCCTTCAGCATTTGACCCAAGGCTGTATGGTCTTGATGCGCCAGTTATGAATCAGGGAAAGCTTGGTACATGCTGGGCATTTGCATCAGTCGGTGCACTAGAGGCAGCACTTCTTCCAGAGGAAAGCTGGAATTTTTCAGTTGATCACATGAGTCTGAATAATGGATATACCTGGGGACAGGATACGGGCGGTGAGTACACTATGGCAATGGCGTATCTGCTCTCATGGAAAGGACCTGTGCGTGAAGAAGATGACCCATATGGTGATGGAAAAACTGATACATCATTAAGGGCAGTCAAGCATGTGCAGGAAATTCAAATCATTCCGTCAAAAGATCAATCTGCAATTAAGCGGGCTGTTTATTTATATGGAAGTGTCCAGACATCTATCTACTGTGAGGTCAGCGGTGAAAACAGCGAATCTTCATATTATAACAATGCACAGAACGCATACTGTTATATAGGAACGAACAAAATAAATCATGATACGCTGATTGTTGGTTGGGATGATGGTTATGCCGCGTCAAATTTTCGTACACAGCCAGAGGGAAATGGTGCATGGCTTTGCATGAACAGCTGGGGAACTGGCTTTGGTGACGGCGGATATTTCTGGGTGTCTTATTATGATTCCAATGTCGGCATCTATAATGCAGCCTACACAAAAATTGAAAATACAGATAATTATGATCGAATTTACCAGTCAGATAAGTGCGGATGGGTTGGACAGCTTGGTTACGGAAACGAGGAAGCTTACTTTGCCAATCTTTATACTGCAAATGGTGACGAGGTGCTTGAAGCTGTTGGTTTTTATGCCACAGCACCAGACACTAGCTATGAAGTTTATGTAGTAAATAAGGTGACAGGAGAGGCTGATCTGACATTCCAGAAAAAGGCGGCATCTGGCAGTTTTTCAAATGCCGGGTATTACACAGTCAAATTGGACAAGCCAGTGCTTTTATCAGATGGTGATCGATATGCAGTGATCGTCTACGTGCGCACGCCAGGCAGTGAGCGACCTGTAGCAGTCGAGTACACCAGCAAGGATGGCGCTGTCATTGCAAACCTGAGTGGAAACGAGGGCTACATCAGCATGAAAGGTACAAGCTGGCAGTCTGCGCAGGACAAATATAAGTGCAACATATGCTTAAAGGCATACACAAAAGAACAGTAAGAAAGAATAAGGAAAAAAACACCATGAAAAAAATATTATTCGCAACCACAAATGAGGGAAAGATGCGTGAGATCCGCATGATTATGGAAGGAAGCGGCTATGAGATTACGTCTCTTAAGGATGCTGGCATCAAGGTCGATATCGATGAGAATGGCAGCACATTTGAGGAAAATGCTCTGATTAAGGCAAATGCGCTTCGTCCATATACTGATGGCATCATTCTGGCTGATGATTCTGGTCTGGAGGTTGATTATTTAAATAAAGAACCAGGTGTACATTCAGCCAGATATATGGGTGAGGACACATCATATGATATCAAAAATCAGTCTATCATTGACCGTCTTGATGGAGTGGAAGGGAATGACCGCAGTGCACGCTTTGTGTGTGTGATTGCAGCCAGCTTTCCAGATGGCCATACCGCTGTCACACGCGGAACCATCGAGGGTGTAATCGCAAAGACACCGGCAGGCTGCGGTGGCTTTGGCTATGATCCGATTGTGTATGTGCCAGAGCTTGGCAAGACAACAGCAGAGATTTCAGCAGAAGAGAAAAACAAGATCAGCCATAGAGGAAAAGCACTTCGTGCCATGAAGGTAATTTTGCAAAAAGAGGAAAGCAATAATGAGTGAGCGCATTCTGATTGTCAGTGACACACATGGAAGACTTAATTATTTTAAGGAAATGTTAGCCAGAACAGGAAAGCCAGACAGATTGATTCATCTTGGTGACTCAGAGGGACAGCAGGATGAGATTGCACGCTTAGCAGGCTGCCCTGTTGATATTGTGCGCGGAAACTGTGATTATTCATCTGATCTTGCGCAGGATAAGCTAATAGAAATCGGAAAGTACCGCGTCTTTTTGACACATGGACATCGTTATCAGGTAAATTTCGGAATCCAGACACTAAAAGAGGCAGCACTTCTTCGTGGAGCAGATATCGCAATGTATGGTCACACTCACGTGCCGATTATCAATCAGGGAAGGGATGTTACTATCTTAAATCCAGGAAGTTTAACTCTGCCGCGTCAGGATGGTTTTGCCCACACATATATATTGATGGAAATTGACCGCGAAGGCGAGGCACACTTTACACTGTGCAAGTTATAATGTTTTTTGTGACTGCATACCACAGAAAGGAATACAGCCATTTATGAATAAAGTTTTAAGAGCCGCAATCCGAACAATGTCACGTCATCAGGGTGATATGACAAAAGACTACGAGAAGAGCCGTAAAAAAGAAAAAATGTATCCGTATTACAAGGGAAGAAGCTGCAATACAATGGATCGCATTCTCCATCTTGAGGGGCGTGATATCTTGCTTCGTACCTACAGCTATGATGGAAAAGTGGCACCGCTTATTTTATTTTTTCATGGTGGCGGCTTTGTGACAGGTGATTTTGAAAGCTACGGAAATGTCTGCGCAAATCTATCTGAGCGCACTGGCTATAAGATTGTTTCTGTTAATTATCGTTTGGCGCCAGAGCACCGTTTTCCGCAGGGATTAGAGGATTGCTATGAGGCGATGCAGGCAGTTCTTGCGCATTGCGAAGATTGGTATCAAGCAAAGCAGGAAGATATTGTTATCATGGGCGACAGCGCTGGCGGTGAGATCTGTGCGGAACTTGGTATGATGGCAAGAGATCGTGGAGGGCTGATGCCAAAAAGACAGGTACTGATTTATCCTGTAGCTTATGGTTCATATGGTGACGATAATCCATATCCATCAGTTGAAGAAAATGGATATGACTATTTACTTACACGTGCATTGATGTGCGAGTACATGGAGCTTTATCGAAGCAGCAAGGAAGATGAGAAAAATCCATACTTTGCACCGCTTCAGCATCATGACTTTTCAAATCTGCCTGATACGCTTTTGGTTACGATGGAGTATGATCCGCTTCGTGACGAAGGTGAAGCATTAGGTGAAAAAATGTGCGAGGCCGGCTGCAGCGTAAAGAGCGTTCGTGTGCTAGACGGCATTCATGGAATGATGCTTCTTCCGCCGATTTTTGCAGGTGCAAAGGAAATTTATGAGGCAATTGAAGGCTTCATTGGAAAACGAGGACAATCGGAAGACGAAGCAGTCAAAATAGATGCTTTGACAGAAAACGAAGTGCTTTCTGACAAAAATAAGTAAAGAGAAAAGTGAGGCGAGGGATAAGTGAAGAATACAAAACGGCCGGGATGGAGCCGGTTGGACAATGCGGCAAAGGTATTTCCGGCATTGGCGAATAAAAAAGACAGCCGTGTATTTCGCTTTGCCTGTCAGCTGACAGAGCCTGTTCAAAAGAAAGCGCTGCAGCAGGCAGCAGAGCAGGCGTTGGAGGAGTTTCCTATTTTTACAAACATCATCCGTCATGGCATGTTTTGGTATTATCTTGAGGAATCAGGAGAGATGCCGATTGTGCATGAGGAAGATCAAAATGTATGCAGCCGTCTTTATGATAAGAACGAGCATCATTTGCTGATCGATATTTCTTATTATAAGTGCAGGATCAATTTTGAGGTATTCCATGCTATGGCAGATGCGACAGGCGCGCTTATGTTTTTGAAAACGCTGGTAGTAAATTATTTGAAGATTGTTCATCCAGTGCTTGCGCATGAAGATTTGTCACTTGGTATAGACAGTACATTTCGAGAAAAGGATTCAGACAGCTTCAGTCAGTATTATAACAAGGAAGAGAAAAATTCAAGTATGTCCTTCTTAGGTGAAAAGACAGTGCCGATTTTTCATTTCCATGAGCCGTCGACACCTGACTTTTTCCAACAGGTAACAGAGGCAGAGGTTTCAACAAGACAGATCATTGCGGCAGCAAAACAGTATCATACGACAGTGACAGTCTTTTTGGTGTCTCTTTTGATTTTGTCCATCTATGATGCAATGGAACCAAGAGACAGAAAGAAAGCAGTGCGAATTATGGTTCCTGTTAATCTTAGAAGTTATTTTCCATCAGCGACGGTGCGAAATTTCTTTGGACTGATTGCAGTTACTTATGATCGAAAAAAGCAGGGAGAAACATTAGAAGACGTTATAGCTGCAGTTGCAGAAAATTTCAGAAGAGAACTGACAAAAGAAAAGCTTGAAAAAATGATTGCCGGTCAGGTTAGTCTGGAAAAGCATATGGCAGCAAGAGCAATCCCACTCATTTTTAAGGATATTGGAATGGAATTGTCAGGTCTGATTGCAGGAGCGCGTCAGACAATGTATTTTTCAAATATCGGGCGAATTACAATGCCAAAGGCATTGGCACCATATGTCTGTCAGTTTGACTTTTTTATTGGATGTGCCGGAAGACAAATTTGCATGTGTTCATATGAAGATCATATGATGGTAACATGCGCAGGAAGTTCAAGTCCAAAGGACACGGAGCGTGCATTCTTTCGCAGATTGGCCGAGTTTGATTCAGATATGATTATCAACACGAATTATTCGGGAAAGGAAGACTGATGATGGATACTGATAAAAAGCGAAAAACGATTCGATGTCAGAAATGCGGTCTTACATTTTCTGGAGAGCGTGTATATTGTCCGCTGTGTAAAAAGCGAATTATAGATGAAGGTACGGAAGATTCCTCTATAAAGGAAGATTTTGATGTATTTCCTGTGACACAAAAAAAACAGGCAGATTTCATTTTTATGAAAATCGTAACGTTTGCAGCACTCGCAGCAGTTATTGTGGCAGGTATGGTCGACAGAATGATGGTATTATCAGACCGCACATGGCAGCCGATATTTTTTCTCGTCGTAATAGGTGTGGCAGGAGGCTATGCACTTTTGATTGTCGGACAGCGAAAGTGGAAAAATATTCGCAAAATGGTCATGTATGAAGTGATCATAGGCATGATTTTATGTATAGCGTATGACTGGTATACTGGCTGGAAGGGCTGGAGCGTACAGATTGTTCTTCCACTTACAGTAGTTGGCATGAATTTATTATATTTTATTCTTGGATTTGTGGACAGAAAGCACCAGACAGATTATGGAATTTATTTTTTGCTGACTATTATAGCAACAGTTTTTGTTGTAATACTTGTCTGTGTTGGAGTTATGCATAACACAATGCTTGTGACAGTGACAACAGGCATTGGTGTGCTGCTTCTTATTGCAAAAATCATTTTTCAGGGAAAGACGTTTTTGTCAGAGTTATCAAGACGACTGCATGTCTGACTATGTTAGAAGAAAACAAAGAATAAAAATAAAAAAGAAAAAGATACTGATACAGTGAGGCGTATTGCTTTTTTGTATCAGTATTTTTTTGAGCATTTTAAAACAAAAGTTACGAAGGAAAATGAAGAGGAAATGACTAAAATCAGCCAAAAATAACCAAATAATCACAAATCAATCAAACTTGTGCAGGATATACCAAAATAATCAATCATATTCGTGCACTATATTGATTGATTTTGAACGATAATGATTGTATAATCACACTATAAGAAGTGTAAAGCAATCGTTTGGAATAGGAGGAAACGTCATGATTTATACAGTAACATTCAATCCGTCATTGGACTATATCGTTTCTGTACCGGGATTTGAGCTTGGTAAAACAAATCGCACCGAGTCAGAACAGCTGCTTCCTGGCGGAAAGGGAATTAATGTCTCGATCTTATTAAATCATATTGGTATTGAGAGTACAGCGCTTGGTTTTTGTGCAGGCTTTACTGGAGAAGAGATTAAGCGTCAGCTTCAGGTACAGGGCATTCATACAGATTTTATTCAGATGGAAAATGGATGTGCGCGTATCAATTTGAAGCTTCAGAATGTAGAAGGAACTGAGATCAACGGTATGGGACCTGCCATCAGCGAGGAGAAGACAAAAGAGCTTCTTGAGCGTCTTGATGTCTTAAAGGAAGGTGACGTACTTGTGCTTGCCGGAAGCATTCCTGCATCAATGCCAGATGACATGTACAGAAATATTGCAGCACGCATGGAAGGAAAGAAAATTTTGCTTGCAGTAGATGCAACAAAGGATTTGCTTGTTAATGTGCTGGAATATCATCCATTTGTTATTAAGCCAAATAATCATGAGCTTGGTGAGATTTTCGGTGTGAATCTTTCAACGAAGGAATCTGTAGTTCCTTATGCAAAGAAGCTTCAGGAAAAAGGTGCGAGAAACGTACTGATTTCAATGGCTGGAGAGGGTGCTGTTCTTGTGAGTGAAGATAAAAGCGTGTTCATGGCAGAGGCACCAAAAGGCACACTGATAAATGGTGTCGGTGCAGGTGATTCTATGGTTGCAGGCTTTTTGGCAGGTTGGATGAAATCACATGATTATAAGGAAGCATTTCGTATGGGTGTTGCCTGCGGAAGTGCAAGTGCATTTTCAGAATATCTGGCAGATAGTGAAATGATTGAAAAGGTTTACAATCAGGTTCAGGTTAATGAGTGCAAATAAAAAAGGAAAGGCAAGGTTTGATATATGAGAATCACAGATTTGCTCGATGCACGAAGCGTATCGCTTACGTCATCACCAAAGACAAAGAGTGAAGCACTTGATCAGGCAGTAGCACTGATGACAAAGAGTGGAAAAATCAATGACGAAGAAGCATATCGCAGTCAGGTTTATGCGAGAGAAGAAGAAAGCACCACAGGAATTGGAGAAGGAATTGCTATTCCACATGGAAAGTGTGATGCAGTCAGCAGACCAGGTCTGGCAGCAATGGTCATCAAAAATGGAGTAGATTTTGATTCACTTGACGGTGAGCCTGTTACACTTCTGTTTTTGATTGCAGCGCCAAACACAAAAGACAATGTGCATTTGGATGTGTTAAGCAAGCTGTCTGTTATGCTGATGGATGAGGAGTTTACAGAAAATCTTAGAAATGCATCAAGTGTTGAAGAATTTTTAAGAATTATTGATCAGGCTGATGAAGAAAAAGCAAGCATTAATGAGCGTCTTGAGCAGACAAGCATCTTAGACGAGCCATCTGAAAATAAGGCTGAGCCAGTTAAGAAGATTTTGGCAGTTACCTCATGTCCAACAGGAATTGCTCATACCTATATGGCAGCAGAAGGTTTAGAGAAGGCAGCAAAGAAGCTTGGATGCCGCATCAAAATTGAAACACGCGGTTCAGGCGGTGCAAAAAATGTGCTGACACAGGCTGAGATTGATGAAGCTGACTGCATTATCGTGGCAGCAGATGCAAAGGTTCCGATGGAGCGCTTCAATGGAAAAAAGGTGATTGAGTGTCAGGTATCTGATGGAATCAGCAAGGCAGAGGAATTGTTAAACCGTGCTATGTCTGGTGATGTTTCGGTGTATCATGCATCTGGTGCAGGCGAGTCTTCTTCAAGCACATCAGCAAAGAGCGGTGGAAGCGTTGGCCATAAAATTTATATGCAGCTAATGAACGGTGTTTCTCATATGCTTCCTT
Source organism: Anthropogastromicrobium sp. (assembly GCF_037349415.1). Lineage (NCBI taxonomy): Bacteria > Bacillati > Bacillota > Clostridia > Lachnospirales > Lachnospiraceae > Anthropogastromicrobium > Anthropogastromicrobium sp. Next base: position 4,707 of record NZ_JAXWCK010000029.1, on the reverse strand, counting down.
TCGTTGTAGGCGGAGGAATCTTGATCGCACTTGCATTTTTGATTGATGGTTTTGGCGTTGATATGGCATCACTGTCAGCAGAGGAGCGTTCTGCATTTGGAAGCATTACACCTGTTGCAGCAATGTTAAAAAGTATCGGAAGCACGGCATTTTCCTTTATGCTTCCAGTATTGGCTGGTTTTATCGCAATGGCAATTGCAGACCGTCCAGGACTAGCACTTGGTTTTGTTGGAGGAATGATTGCATATAGTGGAAAATCAGGATTTTTAGGTGCGCTTGTCGCAGGTTTTGCAGCTGGCTATATCATCCTTGGACTCAAAAAGATTTGTGATAAGCTGCCTGATGCACTTGAAAAAATCACACCAGTTTTGATCTATCCAGTAGTTGGAATTTTAGCAATGGGACTTCTTATGAACTTTGTAGTAGAGCCTGTTATGGGTGCAGTAAATACTGCGTTAAATAATGGCTTGACAAGTATGGGGGGTTCGAGTAAGCTATTATTAGGATTTGTTCTTGCAGGTATGATGGCAATCGATATGGGCGGCCCGTTCAATAAAGCAGCATATGTATTTGGAACTGCAGCAATCGCTTCTGGAAATTATGATGTTATGGCAGCTGTTATGATTGGCGGTATGGTTCCTCCATGTGCAATTGCACTGTCAACGATTTTGTTTAAGAATCGTTTCACAAAGGAAGAAAGAGATGCAGGTCCGACAAACTTTATCATGGGTCTGGCATTCATCACAGAAGGTGCAATTCCATTTGCAGCAGCTGATCCGCTTCATGTAATTCCGGCATGTGTGATTGGTTCTGGAGTTGCAGGTGCACTTAGTATGTTGTTTAAATGTACACTTATGGCACCGCACGGCGGTATTTTCGTATTTCCTGTAGTAGGAAATGCAATTATGTATTTACTGGCACTTGTGATTGGAACGGTTATTTCTACTGTTTTATTAGGCGTGTTAAAGAAGCCAAGAGAAGCATAAAATGCGTCAATTAAAAAATTGATAACTAAAAACCTGAAAAGAAAAAAGGGGCAGCTTGCCCTTATAATAAAATCAAAGAGGATAAAGGAGAACAAAATGAAAGAGTTTACTTACACTATTACAGATCCAGAAGGAATCCATGCTCGTCCGGCAGGAGAACTGGTAAAGGCAGCAAAGGCATTTGAGAGTGCTATTAAGCTGAATAAGGAAGGAAAGTCAGCAGACTGCAAGCGTGTATTTGGTATCATGGGACTTGCTGTAAAGCAGGGACAGACTGTTACCGTTACCGTAGAGGGAAGCGATGAGGAAGCAGCAGCACAGGCAATGGAGAATTTCTTTAAGACAACTCTGTAACGTTATCAAATAAGAAAATAAAAGGGCGGACACCGAAATTCGGCAGTCCGCCTGCTGTGCATATGGTCACAGAAAGGTGGATTTTATGAAAGTTTATCACGGAAAAAGTGTATTTGGCGGTATTGCGATCGGAAAAACAGCCGTATATCAAAAGAGTGAGCAGCAGGTAAAGCGCGTGAAAACAGAAGATTCTGACGGTGAGTGGGCACGTTATCAGGCAGCAAGAGAAGCTTCGATTGAGCAGCTTGGCGAGCTTTATGATAAGGCATGCAGAGAAGTTGGAGAGACGAATGCTGCTATTTTTGAGATTCATCAGATGATGCTTGAAGATGACGATTATAATGAGTCAGTTGAAAATATTATTCGTACGCAGCAGGTAAATGCTGAGTATGCAGTAGCAGCAACTGGTGACAATTTCTCTCAGATGTTTGCAGCTATGGATGACGATTACATGAGAGGCCGTGCAGCAGACGTAAAGGATATTTCAGAGCGAGTATTAAATAATCTTTCTGGTGCAGGAAAGACAGGTGTGATAACAGATGAGCCTGTTATCATTTTGGCAGATGATCTGGCACCATCAGAGACAGTACAGCTTGACAAGGATAAGGTGCTTTCATTTGTTACTGTACACGGTTCAACAAATTCCCACACTGCAATTTTAGCAAGAACCATGGCAATTCCAGCATTGATTGGAACTGATATTCCGCTTGATGAAACTACAGATGGTGTGTTGGCTGTTGTTGATGGAAGTGATGGCACAATTTATGTTGATCCAGACGAAGAAACCATGGCGCTGATGCAGGAAAAGAAGCGCGCTGATGAGGAGAAGAAGGCGCTTTTGCAGCAGTTAAAGGGAAAAGAAAATAAGACAATTGACGGCAAGAAGATTATGCTTTATGCTAATATTGGAAACATCAAGGATCTTGCAGCAGTTATTCAGAATGATGCAGGCGGAATCGGTCTTTTCAGAAGTGAGTTCTTATATCTGGAGAAGGAAGATTATCCAACTGAGGAGGAGCAGTTTAAGGTTTACAAGACAGCCGTTGAGACAATGGCAGGAAAGAATGTAATTATCAGAACTCTTGATATTGGTGCTGATAAGCAGTGTGCTTATTTTAATATGGAGCATGAAGAAAATCCTGCACTTGGCTATCGTGCGATCCGTATCTGCCTGACACAGACAGATGTATTTAAGACACAGCTTCGTGCGCTGTTTCGTGCAAGTGCATATGGAAAGCTTTCAATCATGTATCCGATGATCACAAGCCTTTGGGAAGTAAGAAAGATTAAGGAAATCGTAGAAGAAGTAAAGGCAGAACTTGATGAGCAGGGTATTGCCTATGGAGAGCCTAAGCAGGGTATTATGATTGAGACACCAGCAGCTGTTATGGTAAGTGAAGATCTTGCAAAGGAAGTTGATTTCTTCAGTATTGGAACAAATGATCTGACGCAGTATACACTAGCTGTTGACAGACAGAATCCAAAACTTGATCGTTTCTTTGATCCGCATCATCCGGCAATTCTTGCAATGATCCGTATGGTAGTAGAGAATGCGCATAAAGCAGGCATCTGGGCAGGCATCTGTGGTGAGCTTGGTGCTGATACCAGTCTGACAAAGGAGTTTCTGGCAATGGGTGTAGATGAGCTTTCAGTATCAGCAGGAAGCATTTTGCCGATTAGAAAGATTATTCTTGAAACAGATTTAAGCCAGTACGGGAAGGACATAAAATAAATAATGCTTACGGAAAAACGATATGAACTAATTTTGAAACTGCTTGATGAACAAAACAGCGTTACAGTGGCGGAGATCAAGGAAAAACTAAAGATTTCTGAATCCACAATTCGCCGCGATTTAAATGCGCTTGACAAAGCCGGAAAGTTAAATAAGGTATTTGGAGGTGCAGTGGCGATTGAAGCTGGAATTACAACAGCAGAGCCATCTGTTGCACAGAAAAAAGGTGTCAACAAAGAAGAAAAACAGCTTATTGCACGCTATGCGGCAGCACTGATTACACAGGATGACTTCGTCTATCTAGATGCAGGAACAACAACAGGTTGCATGATTGATTTTATAACAGAAAAAAGTGCAACATATGTAACAAATGCGGTCAGTCATGCACAAAAGCTGGCAGCAGCAGGTTTTCGTGTTTATCTGATAGGCGGTGAGTTAAAGCCAACTACAGAGGCTGTTGTAGGTAATCAGGCGATTCTTAGTCTGGAGACACTTCATTTTTCAAAAGCGTTTTTCGGAACAAATGGTGTCAGCCTAAAGGCTGGATTTAGTACGCCGGATTACGAGGAAGCAATGGTCAAAAAGACTGCTATCGGGCAGGCAAAAAAGGCCTACATACTGGCCGATTATTCGAAGTTTGGAAATATCAGTTCAGTTACATTCGAGGAATTTGCAAAGGCACAGGTGATCACAGACCGCAAACCGCCAGAGGCATTTTTAAGAAGTAAGAATATCATTGTTGCTTAAAAAGGTGCGATAACTCATAAATTTTAAGCAGTTTTGGGGTCAGGTCACTGCCTGACCCCAATTTTGCAAGTGTCCTAAAAATGTGTAAATGCATGGAAATGAGGAATGAACAAGGATGCGGTGTGATACGCCTACGCATAAGGATGAAGAAATGTCGGATAAACTTGCAAGACTACAAAGGGGTAAGATAATATGCCCTTTGTTTTATATTCTTTTGACGAAATTACGATAGAATATTGGAACTTAGCATGATATAATAATAGAAAATTTTTAGGAAGAGGTGAGAACGATATGAAAATTATCCGAGATAACTGCTCAGTACAGTTGATGTAAACTGTTGGCAGATTGTGCTGAGGTTAAAAGAAACTTGCCAGTAGTCGTTGACTGTACTGCTCTGATGCTTGAAATACAATATGTAAAGGAGTACAGTTATGCGTTATATAAAAGAAATATTAAAGAAAAACAGCATATGGGTATTGGTCTACATTGGACTAGGTATATTTAATTCATTTATGGCTAATTACAAGGTTGACTATTTCCAAAAGGTTATTGATGGATTGGCTGATAGAACACTTGCATTTGCAGGAGTTGCAACATATGGCTTTATTTTGCTGGTAAATTATTGTATGAATTATCTGGATAATTACCCTGAAAAAAAGTTGGAACATGGTATTTATTTGGATTTTAAGCTTTTGTCACTTAGAAAAATAAGTACAATCGATTATACGGAATATCAGAAAATAGGTACGGGCAAACTTGTTCAAAGGATTGAGAATGGTTCAGCAGCAGGAAGAAATGTATTATTCAATTTCTGGTTGTGTTTGATTCGTGATTTACTTCCTACCATTGGTTTTAGTATATACTTTATTTGGAAAATAGATGAAAAAG